>CABUWB010000014.1 GCA_902495025.1 uncultured Eubacteriales bacterium | reverse complement strand
GCCTGTATTATAACAGTTTGTTATTTTGCCTTCATTACGTCCGCACACGCCACCTACATCATTAGTAGCGCCACTACCACTATTAGTAGTATTGTTACTGGTGTTTACAATAGCCCCTGTATTATAACAGTTTGTTATTTCGCCAGCATTATATGCACACACGCCACCTGCATACTTAGAAAAATATGTGGTATCAGTGTCATTATTACTGTTGGTAGTAACACTACCTGCATTATAGCAGTTTGTTATTTTGCCTACATTATATGCACACACACCACCTACACGAAAACAACCATTAAAATAGGAATCAACAACACCAAGATTTGAAATTTTACCTCGAGACATGCCAAATAAGCCTATAAAACTTCTGTTTGTATCACTTAAATACAAACCACTTATAGTGAATCCATTTCCATCAAATGTGCCACTGTAGTTGAATGAAGGTGGGTTTATTGGCGTCCAGTTTATAAAACTGCCACTGTTAAGAGAACCGCTGGATGACAATACATTTTTATTTACTGTAATATTATTAACGAGAACAGCATTTATTCCTGTATTTCCATTGTTTACCTGTTCAGCAAACCAATAAAGGTTACTTGCATTTGCAATCTGATATATTCCGTCCTTAAGCTCAGGCTCTGCATAACTGCCACATACAGTACATTTAAAATCACTGCCAAGGCTGTGTCCGAGAGCCGCTTTACCGTTAGCAACCTTTTTTGTTTTTCCACACTTTGTGCAGGTGTAAACATTATATCCACCCTCGGTACAGGTTGGCTCAATGGTAGAGGTTGGTGTGTCGCCCCATACATGATTACAAGTTTCTCCTTTCAATGCAAATTCGCCCATCTGCATAGTAGAGCCACTTACAATTGCCGTAATCTCCAGCTTAAAGAACTGATATTTTTCGGTTGTTAGATTTTTTAAAGTGTAATCATAGGTCGTAGTGTTTTTAGCCTCCAACAATGTGTCATCTGTTATACTAGCTAAGCTTACCCATGTTCCAGTCTTTGCTGTACTGTCATAGTCATTACATCCGTAAAGAGTCCAGCTTTTAGGATTTCTGCCACTATTAGTTGCAGTGTCATTACCTGTGGTAATGGAATAGCCCTCAACAGATAACGCCTCAGATGCTTTAAAAACAATGTAAGCACCTGTTGATGATGAGAAGCTGCAGCACCATTTTGTGCTTGTATCTCCATCAACAAGTTTGCCATAACTCTCATTAGTGTAACCCTCTGTGCCATCAAGGTCAGTATAAGTTATACTGCTCGCCGCATTTACTGTTTTTACAAAGTCAAATATGCCTGATGTGCCGCTTGGCAGATTAATCACCATAGCCATAATGACCGCCAGCATAAATGCGATTGGTCTTTTAAACTTTTTTGTCATTGAATTTACCTCCCTTGGTTAAAAATATTTTTTTGTTTATTATAATATATTTTTAAATCAATTTCAATAGGCTTGTGACGAAACGACGTTTTTCAGTGATAAATAAATTAAAAACTTTGAAAATTAATAAAAAACCGCATACGGTGCCTTTTTCATTTCGCACAGTATGCGGCAGTATATATTATTTTCAGCTTTTCCTAATTATTATGCAGATAATTGCCAAAATACAGCATAAGCGCTTTTTCAGCATCGCTGCTGTTTTTGGTAAACTCTATCTCTGATATATTAAAGAGAATACACCCGCAATGCCCTCTGAAGGTGGGAAAGCATATCACCTTTAAATATGTATCAATCTCGGGGCTGTAATCTATTATCTCCAGCGTTTCGCCGTAAAGGGTGGCACGCTCATAGCTGCGCAGCCACTTGGAGTCCATATTGGCAAACAGACTGCCAAAGGAGCTGCCGATAAGACGCTCCAGAGGCAGCTTTTCAAGCTTTGCCAGTGCAGGATTGCCGTATCTGAATATCCAGTCCACAGCGTGATTTTCTTCATTAAATATCATCTCTATATCGGTAAAGGCAAAGGGCATGGCATCAAAGGCGCTGTAATGAGCCCGGTACTGCTCCTGTGTTTTTGGTACATCGTCATCAGCAAAGCTGCTGATAATGCTTTTCTGCTTTGAAAGAAACTCCTCTATAATATCATTTTTCTTTCGCACTGTATATACAAGGGACTCGCCGTTGCTGAGGTTGATGTTGTCGGTAATATTGTGTATTGCCATTACGGACACTATACACCCACGATTTACCTTTATAAAGTTATCACCAAGCTTTTGCTCCAGCTTGGCGAAGGTCGTTCTGGTTTTGTATACCTCGCCGCTCGAAACATGAATTTCTGCATTATTACCAAGCATGATACAATAAAGTATTGTACTGATGTCAATTAAAATTTTTCTTTTTTTTGATATGATTGTTAAGTATTTTTCTCCCTGCAAATTACACACCTCACTCAATCAGCCCCGACACAAAGATACAAAAAAGCTGCCGCATAAAATGCAACAGCCCTTTATTAAAGCACCTTACTGAGAAACTCTTTCAGTCTGTCGCTTTTTGGGTTTTCAAAAAATTCCTTAGGCGTATTTTCCTCAATAACTCGTCCCTTTTCCATAAATATAACCCTGCTTGCAACCTCTTTTGCAAAGCCCATTTCGTGCGTTACCACCACCATGGTCATATTTTCAGCCGCAAGTGAGCGCATAACCTCCAGTACCTCGCCTACCATTTCGGGGTCAAGCGCAGAAGTCGGCTCGTCAAAAAGCATAACGTCAGGCTCCATACAAAGCGCACGCACTATGGCAATACGCTGCTTTTGTCCGCCCGAAAGCTGTGTGGGGTAGGAGTTTGCCCTGTCAGCAAGACCAACCCTTTCAAGCAGCTCCATAGCCTTTTTCTCCGCATCCTCCTTGGACTTGCCCAACAGCTTTATTGGCGCAAGCGTAAGGTTTTTCATAATAGTCATGTGGGGGAAAAGGTTAAACTGCTGAAACACCATACCCATCTTCTGACGGAGCTTGTTAATATCCGTTGCAGGGTCGGTGATGTCCTGCCCCTCAAAGTAAATATGTCCGTCCGTAGGCTCCTCAAGCAGATTAAGACACCTTAAAAATGTAGACTTGCCCGAGCCTGACGGCCCGATAACAACTACAACCTCGCCCTTTGATATATGCTGTGTAACGTCATCAAGCGCCTTGGTGTGCTTGCCAAACTGCTTTGTAACGCCCTCAACCTTAATAAGCACCTCATCGCTCATTTACACGCAGCCTCCTTTCAAGCGCAGAAACACCGCAGCTAAGAATAACCACGCATACAAGATAGATAATTGCCGCACCGATAAGCGGCATAAACGCATCATACGTCTGTGAACGGATAATATCCGCACCCTTGGTTAAATCCTGTATGGCAATATAGCCCGAAACGGAGGTTTCCTTCAGCAGTACGATAAACTCGTTGCCTATTGCGGGCAGTATGTTTTTAACCGCCTGCGGCAGTATAATGTAGCACATGGTTGGTATATAGCCAAAGCCAAGGCTTCTGCCTGCCTCAAACTGTCCCCTGTCAACACTCATAATACCGCTGCGCACTATCTCGGCAACGTACGCACCCGAGTTAATGCCAAAGGCAAGCACCGCAACAACGGTTTTATTGATATTGACCGAGCTGAATATAACAAAGTATATTATAAGCAGCTGCAAAAGTGTAGGCGTACCCCTTATTACGGTGAGGTACACCTTGGCTATCAGGTTAAGCACCCACAGCATAACCTGTATAATGCACTGACCTACGCTGCCGTATTTTGTGGTATGTGTGGTGTCGTAGCTGGCACGTATGACAGCCGTTACAGTACCAAGCACAAGACCCAGAATTATGGCAAAAAATGTTATTTTTATTGTTTCAACAAAACCGTTAAGCATAAAGGTGTAACGGTCGTCCTTGATGAAATTAAGTATAAATCTTGCGTGAATATTTTCAATCCATTCAGCCAAGGCACTGCCTCCTTTCCTAAAAAATAAGGTGCAGTGTTGCGCTGCACCTTAGCAATTTTATAGATAATTAAGCCGCAGTTGTAGTTTCTGCCTCAGCCTCGGTTGTTTCCTCAGCCTCGCCCTCAGCAGCGGTTGTACCCTCTTCAATCTCGATAGCGTCATCACCAATATACTTGCTGATGATTTCCTCAAGCTTGCCGTTCTCCTCCATATCTGCAAGAACGCCGTTTACAGCGTCAAGAAGCTCCTCGTTATCCTTGCTTACAGCAATAGCGTACTGCTCCTCGGTTACAGGCTCCTCAACAATCTTGATACCCTCGCCTGTTGCTACAAATGACTTAGCTGGCTCGTTGTCAATTACAACAGCGTCAACCTTGCCCTGTGTAAGTGCCTGTACAGCCTCAAAGCCCTTGTTGTAACGCTCGATTGTTGCGTCTGCCACGTTAGCTGAATCTGATACGTAGGTGTCGCCTGTTGTACCAAGCTGAACGCCGATTGTCTTGCCTGCAAGGTCTGCAACGCCTGCAATAGTGGAATCGTCCTTAACAATGATAACCTGACCTGCACTTACGTATGGTGTTGAGAAGTTTACGTTTACAAGTCTGTCCTCTGTAATTGTCATACCTGCGATACCAAGGTCAGCCTTGCCTGATGTAACTGCTGGAATGATTGAGTCAAACTGCATATCCTCGCACTCAACCTCAAGACCAAGCTGCTCGCCGATGTAGTTTGCAATTTCTGCGTCGATACCCTCAACAGAGCCGTCTGTGCCATGGTACTCATAAGGTGGGAACTCTGCATTTGTTGCCCATACAAGCTTGCCCTCGTTAGCTGTCTTTGGTGCAGCCTGTGCATTTTCAACTGTTTCAGTACCTGTTGCCTCATCTGTGCCATTGCTGCTTACAGCGCCGCCGCAGCCTGCCATTGAAAGCACAAGTAAACCCGCAACTACTGTTGTTACGACATTCTTAAATTTCTTCATTTTATTTGCCTCCTAGCATGATTTCGTTTTAATCCCTATAATTTTAACACACATTATACAAAAAATAAAGGCTTTTTTTGAGGAAACACATTTTAATTATAATTTTTGCAGTTTTTGGCAGTTTTGGGAGTGTATTATAAAACAAAAAACGAAAAAGGAGGCGGCAGCTATGGCAGCGCCAAACAAAACAGGACTTGATTATTACCCCAGAGCGATAAATTTTTTATCGGACAGAAGATTTACCGCCCTGCGCATAAAATGCGGCAATTTGCCTGTCAGCTTATATGAGCAGCTTTTGGATATTATTTACGCAGATAACGGCTACTTTATATCAATAGAGGGCGAAAAGCGTGAGGAGCTTGTACTGGAGCTGTGGGACAGGTTTGGAAAGTATGATAATTTAAGCATTGAAAAGGTGGACAGTATTTTTAACGATGTATGCGCCGCCATGTTTAACAGGGAGCTTTATGAAAAGGGCATACTTACCTCGCACGAAATACAGTGTGTGTTTTATACCGCAACGCTTAAACGCAAAAATGTAAAAGTAAACAGGGATATATGGCTGCTTGATATGGAACAGATGTTGTCGCTTGGCAAAAAGTCATCTATATTAAGATTATTTGAGGAGAACACTGCGCAACAGGACGATACAGCCGACACTAATGACAGCTTGGAGGGACAGGCTGATACCGTTGGTGCTAATGACAATTCGGAGGGACTGGCTGATACTGTCGGTGCTAATGACAATTCAGAGGGACAGACTGATGCCATCGGTGTTAATGACAATCCAGCAGAACAGAGCGACAGCCAAAGCCGAATTAATGACAACCCAAAGACGCCTGATGATACCCTCAGCCGAATTAATGACAACCCAAAGATACCTGATGATACTCTCAGCCGAATTAATGACGTCATTAATCCACAAAGTAAAGTAAACCAAAGTAAAGTAAACCAAAGTAAAGTAAACCAAACCAAAATAAACCAAACCAATTACGACGGCTCACAGGGTGAGCCTGTTTCGGCGGTCGGTTTAGATACGGTCTGGGAGGAATACAAAAAAACCTACGGTGCTGTAAGCGACAATGACCGCAAGGTAATTATGCAGCTTATAAGGCATATTGACGCACCTGTAATGGCAGATACCATACGCTATTGCAGGGAAAATAACAAGGCTTTTAATTACTGCCTTGGTATTATCAAGCGCCTTATACAAAGCGGCACAACAACGCTTGAGCTGTACAAGCAGAGGGAAAAAAGCATGCTTGGCTCTGACAAAAACAGCAGGTTTGTTAATTATAATCAGCCTGTCTATACCGACGCAGAGATTGCAGCGGCAATTAAACGCAAAAAACAGCAGGCTAAAAACATAAGCTGATATGCGCAAAAAAGGACTGCCGCAAATTTTGCGGCAGCCCATAAAAGCCTAAGCTGTTTAATTAGTTTGCAGGATATACGTATGTGCCGTTGTTAATCATATCAATGATTGGGAATACGTATGAGCCGTCAAGTGAATATGTTACGATAGCAGCAGCGTCAGCAGCAGTAAGTGCGCCGTCACCGTTTACATCTGCAATGTACATATAAACATCAGGATATTCTAATTCACAAGGCATTGTTGTACCTGCCGAGTCAAGAGATTTCTGAAGAACGAATGCTGCATCAGAAGCTGTCCAAGCACCGTCAAGGTTTACATCACCAACAATGCTTGTGTCAAACTCTGTAGCAGTCTTGCCGATTACAACGTTTGCAGGTATAATCTCAACATCGATTGGGTCAGCACCGATTGCGCTGTAGAAGCCGTTTTCGATAATGAGAATCTCTACCTGAGCGTCGCCCTCTGCCTTAACAACAAACTCAATTGCACAAACAGCACCGTCACTGTTTACTACGTCAGAGCCTGTGTTGCCTACATAGTTTGCAATCTTAACCTTACCAAGAGCAGCTGCACTTGTTGCGCCGTCAGCAGCAACATCGCTGAAGTCTGCGTTGGTAGCCTCTGGCATTAATGAAAGGCTTGAATTGATGTTATCAAGCTGATATGCAGGAATGCCGTCAGCTGTTGTAGCTGGGTTAGCAGGGTCTACTGCTGCAACAGCCTCGATAACCTCTGGGTCATACTTAACAAAGAAGGTGTAGTTGTTAAATGGTGCATTAGCTGCATTAACTGCCTCAATGTTAAGAGTAATCTTGTCGCCAGCCTGTGCGTCAATATTGCCGCTAGGTGTTACCTTGATACCAAGTGTACCCTGTGCAAGAGTAGTGGTTTCTGTTGTAGTTTCAGTAGTTGTAGTTGTTTCAGTTGTAGTTACAGTAGTAGTTTCTGTAGCTGTAGTTGTTTCTGTTGTGGTTTCTGTAGTTGTAGTAGTTTCGCTGCCAACAACAACCTTGTTTGTTGAAGGCTCAGCTGTAATGCTCATCATAACGTCAGAGCCTGGAGCTGGGAAGAAGCCATTTTCAACAAGTACGATTTCAAGGTCAGATGAACCCTGTCCAACAACCTCAAAGTCAAGTGCTACTAAAGTACCGCCCTGTGAAGCTGTCTCGTTTGCACCAAAGTAGTTAGCAAACTTAACCTTACCAAGCTCTGCACATGTCTTTGTACCGTCTGCATTAACATCGGTATAGTCTGTGTTTGATGCGCTTGGAACGTAGTTGATGCTGTTGTTTACAGTTGCCTCAACATAAGCAACATTGCCGTTTACTGTTGAGTAACCGTCAAAGCTTGTAGGAGCTGCAACTGCCTTAGCCTTAAGTACGCTTGGGTTGTACTTAATGAAGAATGTATAGTTGTTGTAGCCGCCGTTTGTTACGTCTACATTAACCTTTACGGTTGAGCCTACTGCTGCGTCAGCAAGAGTCTGAACGCCGTTTTCAACTGCAACGCCGTCAATGCTTGCGCTTACGCCAAGCTGGATAGCCTCTGCTGCTGTTGTAGTAGTTTCTGTTGTAGTGTCAGCAACAGTAGTGGTTTCTGTTACTGTAGTTGTTTCTGCTGTAGTGTCAACAACTGTAGTTACCTCTGTAACAGTAGTAGTTTCTGTTGTAGTTTCTGTAGTTGTGTCTGCACCTGTTGTAACCTCAGAGCCACTTACAAGAGCAATACCATAGAAGCATGTCTTTGTACCTGCACTTGTTACATAGTATGTTTTGCCTGCTGCAAGAGGGTATTCCTTATGATAGAACTCATCAGCTGTTGCAGGTGAAATAAAGTCAATCTCACTCTTTGTGCCTGCTGCATCAACGCTCATAACTGCGTACTGCTTGCCTGCACCAACCTTAAAGTCAAGCTTGAGTGTTGCATCTGCAGTAGGAACAACCTTGATGTAAGCACCCTGCTCAGGGATAACAAGCTTGCCCTGTGCATTGTAGGACTGCTTGCCGTCAGCACTCTTAGGGTTACCTGAACCCTGTACGAATGTTGAGTAGGTTCTGCCGTCAATAGTCTGAGCAGGAGTCTGTACCTTTACAGCCCATGCGGCACCGTTGTTATCATTAATTGTAAGCTGACCATCAAAATAGCTTGTTGCTGCAAGAGAACCTGAGTCAGGAACTATGTCGTCTGCCATTCTGTCAGTTTTAACTGCCTCTGTTGTCGTTTCTGTTGTTGTATCAACTGCAGCAGTAGTAGCCTCTGTTGTTGTATCAGCAGCAGTAGTAGCTTCTGTTGTTGTATCAACCGCAACAGTAGTGGTTTCGATTGCTGTGGTAGTTGCTTCTGTTGTAGTTTCAGTTGTTAAAGTACTTGCATCACCTATAACAATGCTGTAAAGGCAGGTATCTCTAGCCTTAGAGCCTGCAGGTAATGTTGGAATATAACCATCTGTAGATACAAGCTTATATGTACCCGCAGTTTCTGCAACATATGAAATTGTAACCTTTGTTGCTGCTGCACCTTCAACCACCGTGTCCTGCACAGCTGTACCGGCAGGACCAATAAG
Organism: uncultured Eubacteriales bacterium; assembly: GCA_902495025.1. GTDB lineage: Bacteria > Bacillota > Clostridia > Lachnospirales > CAG-274 > CALWRD01. Next base: position 6,590 of record CABUWB010000014.1, on the reverse strand, counting down.
TGAAATTGATGAGTTATTGGATGTACCTGTACTTGAAGCGACATACTGAATTTCCTCACCAGCCTCAACTGTAAAGGTAATAGCACCGCCTGCATTTTTTGCAAGATCCACTCTCTTTACAGTCAAGTCAGAGTTTGTCCTCATAATAACGTTACCCTCAACTCCAAAGCCTGCTGGGAGTATGTCTGCCGTAACTGCCGTCTTATCAGCAGTCTGCACAGGCAAAGCTGTGGCATCAAAGCTTCTTGTTGCTGCCATTGCACTGATTACAGTATCAACTGCATTGTCAGCCGCAATAATAGGGCTTGCATATACGCTTGTAAATAACATACTTGCAGCAAGTAATGTACTTACAAGCCTTTTTGTAGATTTCTTCAATTTACTTCCTCCTTTTTTAAATTGAAATAGGTATCCGTAAGGTGAAGAATGAGGTAACCTTTGCAAAATCACACAATACCCCTATTCACCTCCATAGGATTTGACTTAATTATATAATAGTTTGAAATTTTTTTCAATATCCTACCAACAAATTAATTATTCAAATTTAATTTTTGGTTATTTTGCATAAAATTTGACATTAAAAAATAGTCAATAATTTTTGTATTCCCCTGCTGTTTCCAAAAAAGGGCGCTGCAAAAGCAGCACCCCTTTTATCAACCCTTAGAAGGATTTATTTAGTTTTTATTACTCTACAACCTCGTTATTGTAAACGATGTCAGTAAATGTAACGTCTGCACATCTTGCAGCGAATACACCAACATATACAGTACCTGTCATATCAACAGTAAACTCGGAAGTCTGACCGCCGTACTCAACAGTGTACTTGTTGCCAAGCTTAGTAATCTTAACATCGATTACGTCGCCGCCCTTTGGAAGAGCCTCCTGTGTATCAAGAGTAGCTGCGCCCTGTGTTAATGTATCTGCAATTCTTGCATAACCAGCCCATGCAACAATGTTTGCACCTGTTGTAGCATCAGCTGTACCTACTGTTGCCTGCATCTTTAATGGAGAAGCTGCAACGTAGTTAGAAATAGTAATCTTGTTGTTTACATCAACTAAAACCTTATCAGCAACAATAGCACCAAAAGCTGTCTGGTTATTGTTCTTAGCTACGTTAGTAACGTGAGCCTTAGCGCTGATAGAGAAATTCTGCTGTACATCAACAGGCTGATAGTACATAGCTAAACCGTCAGATGTACCTGCAATCTTACCAAAGCTCTCTAATGCAGTATCGTCTGTATTAGGAGTACCTGCCTTAATTCTAACGCTGCCGTCGCTGTTCTCAGTAATTAAGAAGTTAGGAACGCCGTCGCCGTTAGCATCAGCAAGTGTAGTTGGGTCAGTTGTAACGCCATCAGCTGCAAGGCCATTTAACTTGCCCTGTCCACCGATGTCGCCAAATACTGTACCTCTCCAAGGAGAAGTTGTTGTCCAGAGAAGGCTGTTAAGCTCGTCGCCTGTTAAGTCGTCAGCACTTGACTCAACATAATCAGGGTTAACAACTAAGTCCTTCTCTGTAGGCTCTACAGGGTTAGCTGCGATATAAGGAGCTAACTCAGCAGTAGGATTAGTTGCGATTAAGTAAGCAACCTCCTTAGCGCCGTAGTTGTTTAAGTGTGTATTGTCAACACTTGTGCTCTTGGAATTTGTCCAAGCGTGAAGGTTAACGCTCTTAGCAGGTGTTAACTCATCATACTTAGCCTGTGTAAGAGCTGTTAAATCGATAAAGCCAATGTTCTGCTCTTCTGCAAGAGCCTTTGCATCTGCAGCATAGTCGCCGCCGTTAGCCTTGTGGAGCTGGCTTTCTGACCATGTACCGCTGTCTGTTCTTCTTACGATAGGAGAGCAAACGATTGGTGTTGCGCCTGCGTCCTGTGCAAGCTTAACATAGTTTGTATAAAGAGATTCCTTAAAGCTGCCTGCTGTGTATGTACCTGTTGCAGAATCCCATACACCGTTTGGAGAAGTATATCTTGTTGAATCATCTGACTTTTCGTCGTTATGACCAAAAGCAATAAGTAAGATATCGCCAGCCTTAATGTCATTCTTTAATGTTGTGTAGTTAGCCTCACTTGTAAAGCTCTTTGAAGAACGGCCTGATAAAGCAAGGTTTACTACTGTTACATTGCTTGTAGCATAGTCAGCAATCTTGTCGCCGAAACCTACTCTTTTATAGTAGTAGTTTGTGTCAGCTGTTGCTGCATAGTTGCATGCTGTTGAATCACCAACAACGAAAACGTTGATAGGCTCGCCAGCTGTAGTTGTTTCTGTTGTATCCTCTGTTGTAGTCTGGTCCTCGCCAAATCTTACAGCATAGATAGGTAAGTTTGTACCCTTACCAATTACATATAATGTTTCGCCAGCCTTAATGCTTGCGGAAATTGTAGTAAACGTATCATCAGCTGTGTTCTCAAAGCTTGCAACTGATGTTATAGTTCCATTTTCAACAGGCTCCTGTGTTGTAAGATATACACCCTTGCCATTGTTTACCTTAACATCAACGTTTACCTTAACATCGTTCTTAGCTGTAACAGCATAAGCAACACGCCAGCCAGTAGCTAAAACGCCGTCAACTGTCATAGGTGTATTTACGCTTGTGGTTGCTGCGTAACCAGGATATGAGTTGTTGCCGATTACTGTTGTAGAACCATCTAAGTTTACAGTGTACTTCATAGCCTGCATAGCAACAATCTGTGCGTCAACGCCGTTGTATACAACTGCCTTTGCAAGAGAGTTTTCTGCCTTGTCAGCAGGAACGTAGTTAGCTGCCTCATCAATAGGCAGTGCCTCTGTTGTTGACTCTGTAGTAGGCTCTGCAGGGAATGTGTACTCTGAATCAAGAACCTTCTGGAGAATCATAGAAGCGTCAGCTGCTGTAATTTCGCCGTTGTCATCAACGTCGCAGCCTCTGAAATCATAATAATCGCTGTCTGCAAGTGCAGGGTTAAGTACGTAAGCAAGTACTGCTGATGCGTCGTTTGCTGTAAGCAGACCACTCATATCAGCATCGCCCCAAAGACCTGTAAAGCGTGTTTCATAGCTGTAGTGAACAGGTGTCCAGCCAGCAAGATAAGCATCGATAACATCATCAGATGTCATAACAGCAGCGTCAGCATCACTTAATACTGTACCAACTGTTGAAGCAAAAGCCTCGCCCTTGCTTGTGTTGTTAAATTCCTGGAACTTAGCTGTTGCGAGCTCGCCGCTGCTCATCTCGCCCCAACCTTCGGACTTAATGTAGCCGTTAGTTTCAGTATTGATAAAGATTGCGTTAGACTCCTTACCCCATGTTCTGCCGTAAGTACCAGCAACGTCTGTACCAACGCCGTCAGTAGTTACTGTACAGTTTCTGAAGATGTATGGAGATGTCTTAGGTGCGGTAATGAAACCAATCTTACCGTTGTTTGTTGCATCATCCTTAAAGGTCTTCCACTGGAGGTCGCAGTTATCAAAGATAGCTGTAAACTCACCGCAGATGTAGTCAGTGTTACCACCGATTACACAATCCTTGAAGTATGTGTGGTAGCCGTTGTTAGCGGAACCGTTTCTGCCAAGTGTATCCTGTGAGGAAAGAATGTTACATCTGTAAACCTCGATGTCGTCAGCTGCAATGTAGAATGCGTTTGACCTTTCCTTGGAAACGTACTTGGTAACGTCAGTGTCCTTAGTTCTCATAGGGATACCGCCTACTGTATAAGCAACATCGGCAGCTTCCTTATCTGTTACGTAGTAGTTATAAGTATTCTTAAATGTTGTGTTCTCAGCGATAAAGTGGTCGCCTCTGATGATAGCAACGCCGCCCCAAAGGTTACCGTCGCCTTCAGCTGCTGAATACTTATCTCTGAAAAGTCTTTCACTGTAAAGACCTGTTGACTTATCAATTGAGTAGTAGAATGTACCTACACCATAGTACCATGTAAGCTCATGGCCGTTACCGTTTAATGTAACGTAAGGAGCGTCAAATGTAACCTGCTCCTCAAGGTCAGTATTAAGGTTGATAGTAACACGACCATCTTCACCATCAGGTCTGCCAACCATTGCGTTGATAGCGTCGTCAGCCTCGTTTAATGTAGCGTAGTCCTCAGGAACGTTAATCTCTGATGTAAATGCTACGCAGTTCTCAACCTTAATCCAGTAAAGGTAGTTAGCACCCTCACCTGTGATGTTAACAGTTACAGATGTTTCTGTACCGTCTGTAATGTAGCTGTTGGTTGTAGGAGCAGATGCACTTGCACCGCTGTTTGTGGTAACAGGGTTCTGACCGTTAATATCCCAAGTACCTGCATACCAACCTGCAACTGTAACCTTCTGAACACCTGATACAGGAACAACAATGCTGCTGCCTGCAACACCCTTTACAGAAGTAGAGTTGTTAGCTGTAATACCATTGAGTGTTAAATCAGTTGCGTTAGCTGAAACCTCTGTAGGTAAGTCATAGTTCTTTGAACCATCATCAACAGGAACCTCAACCCAAACCTCGTTTGTGTTTTCAGCACCCTGTACAACTGATACATGGTCGTATGTAACACCGCCGTTATTTGTAACAACTGTTGTGTTGTATTCACCAGGCTTCATTACACATGAATATGTGCTGCCTGTGATAGTAGCTGTATAAGCAGTACCGTTTAACTGGTTTGTAAATGTAAGCTCGCTTACAGTGCCCTCAGGAGTACCTGTGATTTCACCTGTAAGTGTCTGGTCAGGAATATCGTAAAGGTCGATAACAACTGCATCGCCTGTTGCCTTGAAGCTGTCGCTGCCATTTACGGTAGCCCTAACTCCGCCGTCGTTTGTGCTTAACTTGTAGGTATGACCCTTAGCAAGTGTAAGCTCTGTTGTGTTTACTGTAACTGTAGCCTCAACCTTGCCGAGAGCTGCATCTGTTAAGGAAACCTCAAGTGTAGGAATACTGCTTTCCTTAGCATCGATGTTGTTTAAGCTGAAAGCTACTGTTGTAGGCTCATCAATGATGTACTCGAAGCCGCAGTATACCATGTTGTTTGTCTTACCTGTTGTTGAAAGAACGTAGGTATGACCTGCCTGTGCCTTGAATGCGTAAGACTCAACTGCTACGCCTGAGTCTGTATAGCCGTAACGCTCGCCTGTTGCTGCATCAAAATCCCATACTCTTAAGAATGATGTAGATGCAATGTAAGCGTTGAATGTACCTGTTGCTGCAGGTGAGAATACGATTGCTGTACCATCACCAAATACAGGGATGGTTGCAATATCGTTAGCGGTTGCATTTCTAGGGCCTGCCTTGTAACCGTTAACAGTCTTGCCTGCTCTTACAATGTTCTGACCATTGCCCCACTCAGGAGTAAACTTCTTAAGTTCGCCTGTTGTGCCGTCCTTATTACCAACTAAGCTAAGAGCACTATCCTTATACATGATAGTCTGCTGGTCGATAGTCTTTGTAATAACAGTTTCGCCTGTTGCAGCGTCAACTGACTCAACATCGTATGCGATGTCATCAAGCCATAACTCAAAGTTTTCAGCCTCGCCTACAGGAAGTGCTGCGTTAGCAACGCTTACGCTGTGGAGATAAGCCTCACCGTTTGATGCTAATGTTAATGTAAGAGTTGTTGCATCACCTGTGTAGGATAATGTAGCCAACTCGCCGTCTGTTGTACCCTTAGCGGCAATTGTGCCCACTGTATTGCCTGCAGCGTCTGTTACAACGTACTCGACACCGTTGCCGTACTGGCAAAGGCCAAGTGTAACATCAGCGTTGCCTGCAACTGCAACCTGAATCTGGTCGCCGTTTGCAAGAGCAAGACCATGGCTGTCGTCATGGAAATATGCCTTGTTATCAGGAGATACAATCATAATTGTATCATCTGCGTATGTAGTACCGCCTACTAAAGTACCAGATGCCACACCGGAGCCTGAGAAAGTTGCGGTGTATGTCTTGCCTGCAACAGGTGTGCCAAGAGCACCGCCGCTTGTTGACGGATCCAATGCGCCGCCGCTTGTTGTGCTTTCTGCAAGTGCCTTAACGCTTGTATCGGCACCGTTTACATACGTTGTGCCAAAGATGGAAGATATCAGCATAACGCTTGCAAGTAAGCGGCTTAAAGCTCGTCTTGAACTTTTCTTCATTAATATTCCTCCTTTTTGAATATGTTTGTCGTAAAATTTGCCCATTTAACATTTAATGCACAGCATTTTTTTGTTAAAATTATACGACGCTCAAATATATTATAACACAAGTTATCATAAAATCAATATTAAAAATTAAAAGTTTTGTAATAAATAATTAATTTTGCATAAAACCGCCCCAAGCCCAGCAAAACTGCATATCTAAGGGCTTTTTTCAAATAATTTTTGCAAAAATTTGTACGTACATCTTGATTTGTCGCAAAAATGACGAAAATTTTTTGTTAAAATTTACAATGCCCTTATTTTAGCGTGTTTATACATATAAATTTAGGTGTAATTTATAAATTAGAGTTTATCGATGTGTCGCTGGCGCAACACACCGATAAGATGAAATACACTGCGTGCATTTCATCTTGCTGGGGTACTGACGTACCCACCAAGGAAGTAACAACCCGTGCCTCGCTACGCTCGACACTCTTGTTATCCCT
>CABUWB010000013.1 GCA_902495025.1 uncultured Eubacteriales bacterium | reverse complement strand
TATGTGTCTGTATTTTTTTCTCAGGGTGGATTTATACATTAAATACCTCCCCGTTTAAAATACCGAAAATACCTGTGGCGAGAATGCTGCCAAAGCGGAAAATCAGCATAATAATAAATATTACGGTAAATATATTTACAGCCTTTCTTACCTGTGCCTGTGTTTTTTCATCTTCAATTTTTTTCATCTTACCTCGTACCGAGATGAGCAGTATAATGCCGATAAAAGGCATCATAAAGCCTATAAATATGGCAACAATCATACCTATTATAACACTTGCATTATTCATCTGCGAGGGAATGTTGGTGTTTGCTGTGCTTGTGGAGCGTGTGTAGGTTTTAACCGCTGCATTGCCATGTGTTTCGTCATATCGGCGCATAAGCTCGTCAATGCGCTCCTGTGTTATGCCGTCTATTTTTTTGAGCATATTAAGGTATTCAATGCGCATTTTTATATTTGGGTTATTTGGGTCAAGGCTCTGACCGGGTGCAGTATAGGCGGCAGTATATGTTTTCGGGCTGTCTGGCGCATTGCCACAGTCGTCCTCATGTGAATAGGAGCCATAAGCGTCCTTAGAGGTATTGCCGCATGCCTTGTCGGCTTTTTTTACGTTGCCGTAGGCGTCCGTTTCCTCCTCATCAAACATACCAAAAGGCTCATAATCGTCCTCTTTCGTACTGCATGCGTCGTCCTCATCATCGAGATTTAAGGCGTCAATCTCCTGCTGTATATCACGTATGGTTTTTGCAGGCTGTGAGCAGGTAAAATCCTCTCCGCTTTGGTGGCTGCCGTATTCCTCAAGCCCCGGTGCTCCGCAGTATGGACATACATCAACGTCCTCACGTACGTTGCGGAAACATTTTTTACAGTATTTCATATCTTTACCCCCTGTCAGTTATTTAAAACGAAAAAATCTCTTTCTTATATAATAATGCAAAATGACGGATTTAACAAGAGGGAATTATTTTACAGAATATTGAAAAAGGACTGTCCACCGAAAGTGAGCAGTCCTGAATAAAAATAATTAAGCTAAAATACCGTCAACAATGTTCATAATACCCTCGGACGCCTTATCAAGCTTAGCCTGAACAGCCTCCTGTGTATCAGCCTTGCTGCCGAAATAAATTTTAATCTTAGGCTCTGTGCCGCTTGGCCTTACGCAGAACCATGTGCCGTCCTCAAGCTGATAGTAAAGCACATTGCTGCTTGGCAGACCTGTTTTTGTAGTTTCGCCTGTTGCAAGGTTTGTAATGGTGTCGGCAACGTAGTCCCTTGCCTCTGTAACCTTAACGCCTGCAACCTCTGTAAGAGCGTCAGCTCTGAGGGTATTCATAATCTTTTAGATATAGTTTGCACCCTCAACACCCTTTAAAGTGATGGACTTAATCATTTCCTTGTAAACGCCGTACTTCTTGTAAAGCTCCATAAGTCCGTCATACATGCTCATGCCTCTGGACTTGTAGTAAGCACAAAGCTCGCAGATAAGCATTGTTGCAACAACAGCGTCCTTATCTCTTGCATAAGTACCCGAAAGACAGCCGTAGCTCTCCTCAAAGCCGAATACGTAGCTGTGTGAGTTGTCGCTTTCAAACTCCTTAATCTACTGACCGTTATACTTAAAGCCTGTGAGCACGTCAAAGTAAGCAAGACCGTATTCCTTTGCAATAGCCTTTGTCATATCGCTTGATACAATTGTGGAAACAATAGCGCCGTTTGCAGGGAGTGTGCCTGCTGCCTTTTTCTGGCTGCAGATATAATCGCAGATAAGTGTACCTGTCATATTGCCTGTAAAGATAACATAATCGCCGTCATTTGTCTTAACAACAGCACCAACTCTGTCAGCGTCTGGGTCTGTTCCTACTATAATATCAGCGTCAATCTTCTTAGCAAGCTCAATTGCAAGGGTGAATGCCTTAGGGTCCTCGGGGTTAGGATAGCCAACTGTTGAGAACTCGCTGTCTGGCATTTCCTGCTCTGGTACAACTGTTACATTTTTAAAGCCTGCCTTTTCAAGCACACGTCTTACAGGCTTGTTGCCTGTGCCATGCAGTGGTGTGTAAACGATTTTAAGGTCGCTCTGTGCCTTGACAATATCAGGGTTTACAAGCTGTGCAAGCACGTTTGCATCGTAGTTGTCGTCAACCTTTTTGTCGATAATGTTGAAAAGACCAAGCTTTTCAGCCTGCTTTTTGTCAGCTCTCTTAATTGACTTGAAGTCGGTAATTGCGTTTACCTCTGCAATAATTTCGCCGTCACGTGGTGTAGGCACCTGACCGCCGTCAGCCCAGTAAACCTTGTAGCCGTTGTACTCTGGTGGGTTGTGGCTTGCAGTAACCACGATACCTGCTGTACAGCCAAGCTCCCTCACTGCAAAGCTTAACATTGGGGTAGGTCTTAACTCATCATAAAGGTAGGTTTTAATACCGTTGCCGTTGAGTACAAGTGCTGCAATTTCAGCAAATTCGGGGCTCATACGTCTTGAATCGTAGGCGATTGCAACGCCCATTTCAACAGCCTCGCTGCCCTGCTTGATTATGTAGTTGGCAAGACCCTGTGTAGCCTTGCTTACGGTATAAATATTCATACGGTTTGTACCTGCGCCGATAACGCCTCTTAAACCGCCAGTACCAAACTCAAGCTCCTTGTAGAAACGGTCCTCAATCTCCTTTTCGTCCCCTGCGATTGCTTTAAGCTCGGCTCTTGTTGCTTCGTCAAAGTACTCGTCATTTACCCACTTGTTGTAGGTTTCCATATAACCCATATTTATTTCTCCTCTCTTATTAGTTTAAGCATGTCAAATAAGACTATGTATTGATATTTACATTATATAATTTTTTAATAGCTTATACAAGTGATTTTTTTAAAATTTGAAAATATTTTTTGGGATTTTTGTGCATTAAATAAGTTATGCGAAAGCGTAAAGTTGAAGAGGATGATTATATTGTTAAAAAATAATTGCCAAAACTATGTCAATATAGTATAATTGTATGAATAAATAAAAATGCGAAGTTTTTGGTATTAAGGAGGAAGTTATGCTAACGTGTATATCTGTTATAGTTCCTTGTTATAATGAAGAAAAAAACATCCCTATCCTTTGGAATAAATTGGAGGAATTAACAAAAAAATTTAAACAATGCTTTGGAGTGGAACTTCGTATAATTTATGTAGATGATGGTTCGCAAGACAAGACATGTGACCTGATTAGAGAGCTTAGTGAAAAAAATGAAAATGTAAGTTATATATCTTTCTCTAAAAATTTCGGTAAGGAAGCTGCCATGTATGCGGGACTGGAAACGGCAGAGGGGGATTATGTTGCTATAATCGATGCCGATTTACAGGACCCGCCTGAACTTTTAATTGAAATGTATGAAATTATAAAAAATGAGCCGTATGATTGCATAGCTACACGAAGGATTGATAGAAAGGGTGAGCCTCCCATTCGTTCTTGGTTTGCAAGAAGGTTTTATGGGATGATGAATAAACTTTCAAATGTCCAAATAGTTGATGGTGCACGTGATTTTAGACTTATGACAAGGCAGATGTGCGATTCGGTAATTGCTGTTAGTGAAAAAAATCGTTTTTCAAAGGGTATTTTTGCTTGGGTGGGATATAAAACCAAGTGGATAGAGTATGAAAACACAAAACGTTTTGATGGCAGCAGTAAATGGTCCTTTTTTAAGCTATTGCTGTACGCGGTTGACGGTATTGTGGCATTTTCGGCAATTCCGCTGGCAGTCTCGGCTGTAATAGGTATTTTGTTTTGCCTTATTGCCTTTGTATTTATATTTTTAATAATAGTAAAAACTATATTAGTAGGTGACCCTGTAGAGGGGTGGCCTTCAACTATATGTATAATGCTTTTTTTATCGGGCATTCAGCTTTTTTGTACGGGTATATTGGGAATTTACATATCTAAAATATATACTGAAACAAAAGCAAGGCCTATTTATATTGCAAAGGAAAAATTGATTAAACACAGGGAGAATTAATATGGATTTATCAGAGCGTACAGATAATATAAATAGACATCCATGGGAACTATCCAGAACAGATTGTCTTATAAAAAAGCTGTTTAAATTAAATATAAAGGGAAGGGTTCTTGATATTGGCTGCGGAGATGCGTATTTTGACCGAAAGCTGCTGGAAACCTTTCCTGATATTACAGAACTTTATGGGGTTGATATTTATCTTGATAAAGAGGTACATGAAAAAAGGGGACATTGGATACGAAATGCTGATGCTATAGAGGATAAGAAGTTTGATTTTATTCTTATTATGGATGTGCTGGAGCATAATGAAGATGATTTGGGATTTTTAGCTGGTTTAAAGGACTATCTAAAAGAAGACGGTGTGATATTTATTACAGTTCCCGCATACCAATTTTTGTTTTCAAATCATGATGTGGTTTTGCATCATTTCAGGAGATATAATCATAAGCAGCTTGCTTCGCTTGTTAGGGATGCGCAGCTTAAGGCTGTGGATTGGCATTATTTTTATGCAAGCCTTGTGCCTGCAAGACTTTTATCACTGAAGTCAACAAAGGCAGCTGGTAACTGGCAGTATTCTGAAAATCATATCATTACTGCTGCTGTGCGTTTTGTGCTGAATATTGATTTTGCCGTGTGCAGTTTATTAAGCAAACTACATATTTATATATTTGGTTTATCACTTTATATGACGGTCAGAAAATAAAGGAAGGGCATCATGAAAAAAATTAATATAAGCTATGTGATTTTGATGATAATTATTGCTTTGCAGATAATGTTAATGATAGGTTTTGGTTTCATGAAATCAGGCTATCATGTTGATGAGATATTTTCCTATGGCTTATCAAACAGTCATTTTCAACCGTTTTTATTTGATATAGATATGTTCTCAGATGACCCGAAATCTAAGTTTGAACATGGTATAATGGCTGACCAAAATCAAGATTTTTCTGAGCATACAAATAAATGGGAGTCATCTGAGGTTTATAATGACTATGTTACGGTTAATGCCAATGAAACTTTTGATTATGCGAGCGTTTATTACAACCAAACTATGGATGTACACCCACCATTGTATTATTTTATTTTAAATACGGTGTGTTCTTTTTTTGTTGGCAGTTTTTCAAAATGGTATGGTATTTCCGTAAATCTTGCCTTGTTTCCTATTATACAAATACTCTTGTTTAAGCTTTGTAAAGAAACATTCATTAAAAGTGAAAGGGTTTCACTTTTGGCTTGCTGTATTTATGGTTTTTCAGCCTGTGCTGTTTCAACTGTTCTGTTTATAAGAATGTATGCGCTTTTGACAATGCTGCTGATGGCTATAATATACAATATAATTCACATTATGAAAAGAACACATTTTAGCTTTAGGCATGCAATAGGCTTGTGTGTGCTTATATTTTTGATAGCATTGATGCATTATTATGGTATTATTGCTTCATTTGTTGCCTGTGCAATTATGTGCATTATAATGTTGTGTCAAAAAAAATTTAAGCTCTGTTTTCTATATGGTGTTTTTGCTCTGGGTGGTGTAATATTGTCAATGGCTTTTTTCCCGGCTATGATTAAGCATGCTACAAGGGGATATAGAGGTACAGATGTTTTGGATAAAATGAAAAATGTCTGTATACCTGTTGGGAATACGACAGGAATGGCGAATTTTGTTTCTGATGCAACGGGTTTTGGGCTTAAAATGTCAGCTTTTCTGCTTGTTGTAATCAGTCTGATTGTTATTGCTTTATTGTATAATTCTATTTTTAAACCTATGCTTAAAATTAAAGATTTTCAAGCGTTATGGGCTTTTGTCAGAGCAAATCTGAATTTTATTGCACAGCATATTAGTGAAGTGTATATAATTTTATTTACGTTTGTTATGTTTTACGTTTTTGCAGCTATTTCACCTAATATGGGCAAATTTTCCAATAGATATTGTTTCCTTTTATATCCGCTGGCTGCAATGATTTTGGCTTGCTTTATAGCCATACTTGTTAAAAATTCACGGTTAAAAAAGATAATGGCCTTTGCATTAGTAAGTACATTGCTTATTAATTCATGTGTGAAAAGGACAGATATTTTTCTGTTTAAAAATGGTATGGATAAGCCTGAAATAATTGACAGATTAAAGGGAGCAAACTGCATTTATTTTGTACGTTATCCCATGTATGTACATAATGCGGCGTATGTATTAAGAGAGTGTGATGAGGTTTATGTTTACTACCAAGATGACAATGAAGAGTTAAAAAACATAGTTGACAGTGCGGATAAGGATAAACCGTTATACATTATTGTTGGTGCATTTCGGTTAAACAAAGGCGTTATAGATGGTGTTGATTGGGGTGATACTAAAGTAGAGTTGATTGGGAAATATGTTGAGTACGATAATTGGGCTTTATATGAGGTTGTAAGGTAAAATTTAAATCTGCACTGCCAAAACTTTTTTTACAGAAAAAATACGCACGTGGCGGGCGGCAATACGAAAAAATCATAAAATCGGGTATACAATAGTCGAATTTAAGTTAAAATTTTTATGTTTTGAAAATTTGGCTTGCATTTTTACCAAAAAAAGCAAAATGAAGGGTGGTCTTTTGGTTTAGATTGACTAATTTATATTTTTTGAAAAAAAGTGATTGACATTTGCAAAATATACGGCTATAATTACGGCATAGGGCAAGGGTGTTCAAATACAAAGTTATTTGAATACCCTTTTTTATTTATACCGCCCGCTGCGGTGTAAGCATACCTTGATACAGCAAGAAGGGTTTTGCTGTATGAGGGTATGGTTTGACACCGAAAAAAATAATAAACCAAAATTCTTATATGGAAGGGGATTTCTAAAAATGGCTAGTTACACAAAGGAACAAATCTTAAAGGAATGTCTTGATAAGGACGTAGAGTTTATCCGTCTTCAGTTTATCGATATTTTAGGCGTACCAAAGAATGTTGCCATCACTTTTTCACAGCTTGAGAAGGTGCTTGAGGACGGTATGATGTTTGACGGTTCTTCAATTGAGGGCTTTGCAAGAATTGAGGAGTCCGATATGTATTTAAGACCTGACCTTGATACATTTGTTATCTATCCTTGGAGACCACAGTCAGGCAAGGTTGCAAGACTTATCTGTGATGTTTACACACCATCAGGCGAGAGATTTATGGGTGACCCAAGAAACATCCTTAAAAAGACTATGGAAGAGGCTGAGGCTATGGGCTACAGCTTTAATGTAGGTAACGAGTGTGAGTTCTTCTTATTCCAGACAGATGATGAGGGCAGACCTACTACTATTACAAATGATGAGGCAGGTTACTTTGACCTTGACCCTGTTGACCTTGGTACAAATGCAAGACGTGACATTTGTCTTACACTTGAGGAAATGGGCTTTGAGATTGAGGCATCTCACCACGAGGTTGCTATGGGTCAGCACGAGATTGACTTTAAGTATGCAAACGCTTTAAAGACTGCTGATAATGTTATGACATTCAAGCTTGCAGTTAAGACTATCGCTAAGAAGTACGGCTTACATGCAACCTTTATGCCAAAGCCAATCTTTGGTATTAACGGTTCAGGTATGCATACAAATATGTCCCTTTTCAAGGACGGCAAGAATGCTTTCTTTGACCCATCTGATGATTTACAGCTTTCTCCTGTAGCTTACAGCTTTATCGCAGGTGTGCTTGAGCACGTTGCAGGCTTTACTGCTATCACAAACCCACTTGTAAACAGCTACAAGAGACTTGTTCCAGGTTATGAGGCTCCTTGCTACATTGCATGGTCTGCATCTAACAGAACAGATATTATCAGAATTCCTGCATCAAGAGGTGCTGGTACAAGAGTAGAGCTCAGAAGTCCTGACCCTGCTACAAACCCATACCTTGCACTTGCTTGCTGTCTTGCAGCAGGTCTTGACGGTATCAAGAGAAACCTTCCTGCTCCTAAGAGTGTTGATGTTAACCTGTTTAAGTCAACTCAGGAGGAGAGAGATGCTCTTGGTGTAAGAAATCTCCCAGGCAGCCTTTACGAGGCAATCGTTGCTATGGAAGAGGACGGCTTTGTTAAAGAGGTACTCGGTGAGCACGCTTACAATGCCTTTGTTACATCTAAGAAAGCTGAGTGGGACGCTTTCAGAATGTTCGTAAGCCAGTGGGAGCTTGACAACTACCTTGCAATTTATTAATTAAAAAATTTCACTGCTATTTAAGAATTTTTCCGAATGCCCCTGTATATAGTTTACAGGGGCATTTTGCTGCAAAAAAATACGTCAAAGTCCAAACATCGTCGGGGGATAATGTTTTTACAGGCTTTTTTGCGAAAGCTAAAAATTTTACATATAAACATCTATATTATTATTAATGTTTACTGGACTATAATGTCATTTTCTGTTAAAATATTTAGAAAATCGTAATCGGAGTGAATTATTATGAAAAACAGCAATGTATTTGTAGCATTCTCCAATAAAAAAGTAGCAGTAAGTATTGCAAAAATCGTTATAGCAAACGGTATGAACGTGGCTTGCGTGGCAACAAGCCTTGCGGAGCTTAAAAAGGCAGTTCACGCTTATGAGAGCGGTATAATTGTGTGCGGCTATCGCTTTAATGATGATTATGTGCTTGACTTTATTGAGGACGTACCCGAAAATGTCAATATAATTATGGTGGGTAAGCGTACACAGCTTGATGAGTGTGAAAATGAGCGTGTGTTTAAGCTTGCTGTGCCGCTGCAGAGAATGGACCTTGTCTGTTCGCTTAATATGCTCTCGTCCATGGACGATTGTATAAGGCTTGGCAAAAGCCGCAATCCCGAGGAGGAAAAGATTATTCTGGAGGCTAAGCGCACTCTTATAGGAAGATACTCCATGACGGAGGAGCAGGCTCACCGCTATATGCAGAAAAAGAGCATGGATACGGGCAGAAAGCTTGTTGATATTGCAAAAATTGTTTTGTCGGATTGACAGACGTTAAGACAGCGCCTTTGCTGTCTTTTTTGATGTGGGTGAAAGTTTAATAAATATTTAATTGCAGTTTTTAATCAGTTGTGTTATGATAACTTCAAGGAACCGATGATTAATTAATCTTTTACAGTTTTGGCACGTGAGCTTTTGTAATCACAAAAGCTCATCCCGCAGGGATTTGGATTTATAACATAAATCCAAACGTTCCCTATACCTTCCTCAAACTCCCTTAACGCAGCAAGGTTCAAATTTTACTTGTAAAATTTGAAGTCCTGTGGACTTTCAAAATTATCGTATAATTTTGAAACCGTACTGCGCCTGCGGTCGTTTTCGTTGGTCTGGATAATTTTATCTCAAACCTGTTTTAGTGAATTAAGCAGCGTTTCCTTAATTATTTTTTGAGAGGTGATAGCTGTGAAAAAAAGTATATTTTATCTTATATGTATGCTGATGACTATGGCGGCTATCTTTATGTTTTCGGCACAGAATTTTGAAAATACAATGAAAACAAGCGACGTTATAGTAAAGCCTGTTGAAAACCATATTAAAAAGACTACGGACAAAACCTTTGAAACTGAAAAGGCTGAAACCGATTACTGGAAAAAGCTCGAAAACAAGCTCGATTTAATTGTGAGAAAATCGGCTCATGGCTTTATATTCGGCATACTGGGGCTGTTTTCGGTGCTGTTTTTCAAAAGCCTGTCGCTGGAGTGGGCAGATGCGATAATGTACGCTATTCTGTTTTGTATGTTGTATGCACTAAGTGATGAGCTGCTGCACCAGAAGAAGGTTGACGGCAGAAATGCACGCTTTCAGGACGTATGTATAGATACATTCGGAGCATGGGTTGGTACGGCGGTTGTATATGCTGTGCATAAAATAAAAAAGCTTTGCAAAAAAACGGTTTAATAAGAGAAATAAAAATCCCGAAGGCATACATAAGCCCTCGGGATTTTTTGCTGTATGGTGTGTTCGTTTTATACCTTTTTGTCAAATACAGATTTTTTTGCTGCTGCAACGGCATCTGCAAAGTTTATTGTGCCATTGCCGTCAATATCCATAACGCTGTTTGTTGTGTAACGGCTTGAAAGCATTTTAATATTGCTGAAATGCCTAAGTATCAGTGCAACATCGGCACTGTCTGTTACGCTGTTGCTGTCAAAATCACCAAGAGAGGTATATGTAAGGCGTGCATAATTGTTTACCCTGTGGTTGCTTGCAAAGCAGTAGCTGCTTGGGTCAAAATAAGTCCTTTTGAGTGTCCCTTTAACAAGAGTGCCCGGTGAGCTGGAGTCCTTGCCTTTAGTATTTTGACAGTCCCATGTGGCGTCAAACACAACCCATCTGTGTTCAGCCTCAAGCCATGCCTCATTCCATGCATGGTTTGTTGTATCAGCAGCTACATCTGACCATTGTGTTGTGCCTGTAATTGCATAGCCCTCCACAACCTTGCATGGTATACCTATGGAGCGCAGCAGTGAGGCGCTTAAATTGGCATAGCCTTGACATACGGAATATTTGCTGTTATATACATCTTCAGCGGTAAGTAATGTACCAATTGAGTTGTTGTAAAGGTAGTCATAATCGTAATAAAGGTTATCTGCCGCCCAGTCGTGCACAGCTTTTATTTTTTCATAGTCGGTGGTGCAGTCCTTGGTTATTTCTTCAGCCCAGCCCTTAATGGTGTCATTTGTGTAAACCCACTGTGTATAGCTTGATGGAAATATCTGCGTCAGATAATACCCTGGACATCTGTAATTTTTCTCCATAAAGTCGTCATTATTGACTGAAATACTTGCCTCTGGAAGGAAGAAATATATATCCTCGCTGTTTTTCTCCATTGAAATTCTGTTATAGTGTAAGCCTGAGTAGGAGCTGCCACTTTCGGAATAATAAATATTAACCCAATAGGTATCATTACTTATTGAGGATAAATTAATGCTTTTGGAAAGGCTGTTATCAGTATTTTTGGAAAATATGGAGCTTGCTTCTCTGCTGCCGCTGCTTTTTGATACCACCATAACCCAGAAGGACTTGTGTGATGCAATTTCATCAACGCCCGATACGGTTAATGTGCTGCCGTTTAGTGCAAGGTCAAAATAATTATCGGGGTCATAGGAGGTTTTTACTCCATGGGTATGCCCCTCGGCATCAATAGTATAGTCGGTGTCACTTGCAGCCAATGCACTGAGAGGCGCATAACCCGTATTTTCGTCAAAAGCGGCATCATCGGTTATATAAATCACGCTATCCTCTGGAGGAGGACAGTTTGATATATCCATTTGTGCAAATACCTGTGATGACATGAGCAGTGCCGCAGCCGCACATGCAAATAAATATATTGTTTTTTTCATTTTATGCCTCCTTTATATCCTACGGTTAGATTTTAATAATTATAGCATATAATTATATCGTTGGCAAATAAAAAGGTTGTAGTAATTAAGTTATTGATATATAATAACCTTATAAATATATTTATTGGGAGGATATTTTTATGGATATACCTAAAAACGGTAAGATACGCAATGAGGCATGGAAGCTTTTAAAGAGCAGCGGTATGTTTAAGGCGATAGGCGTTACGCTGCTTGTATGGGCTTTTATTATGGCGGCGGCAGTTATACCTGTTCTGATACCGGGGTTTATACCGCCTGAGGATGCGCCTGCGGATATGGCATTTGTTGTAAGATATTTGCTTTATTGTGTGTTTTATATGGTAATTGCCAGCCTTTTTATGGTGGGTATGTTTACATATTTTGTTAAGACATCCAGAGGACTAAAGGCGGGCGTGGGAGATATTTTCTTTGGCTTTAGGAGAAAGCCTGTTACCAATGCACTGCTGCCTTTTGCGTTTTTCATAGCAATACTGCCTGCATTTATACCATATATCGGTTTTTTTGTACTGATGACTTTAGCGTCAAAGGAGCCATCTCTGCTTATAATTTTAGCAGGGTTTGTCCTGTTGGTATTGTTTTTTGTTTTTTACGTATATCTGCTTTTGAAATATGCCTTTGTTTACCCTATTGCGGCAGACCCCACAAATCAGACCTACGCTTTGCCTGTGCTGTTCCGTCTTAGCGGAAAAATGACAAAGGGCAATAAGGGCAGAATTTTTGGTATGCTGTTTATATTTTGGCTGATAATCTTTGCCGTAACGCTTACAATAAGCCTTTTGGTAACGGCACTGGTTAAAATGGGTATGCCTGAGGCAGTTGCACTTATTGCATCGCTGCTGTATATTGCTGTAATTATGATAACGGCGGTTTATGCAATGCAGTGCTTTACACTGCTTTATGTAAAGCTGTGTGACAAGTACTTTAACCTGAAGCCTGCAGAGCCTGAGCTGGACCTTGAAATATCACAGGCACTTTATGATACGGATATAGAAGGTTGATTTTTCTGCCCTGTTATGGTATCATCATTTTAATTACTAAAAAAATGCAAAGGAGATTATATTATGAAACTTTGGGGCGGCAGATTTACTAAATCGACCGATAGCTTTACAGACCATTTTCACAGCTCCATAAGCTTTGATTCAAGAATGTATAAGCAGGATATTATGGGCAGCTGTGCCCATGCCGATATGCTTGGCAAACAGGGCATTATTCCTGTACAGGACGCAGAGCTGATACATAAAACCCTGCTTGAAATACTTGCCGATATTGAGGCAGGCAAGGTAACCTTTGACGAAAAGGCAGAGGATATTCACATGAATATTGAAACAATCCTTATTCAGAGGATTGGCGATGTCGGCAAAAGGCTGCATACGGGCAGAAGCCGCAACGACCAGGTTGCGCTTGATATAAGAATGTATTTAAAGGAGCAGATTGTTGACATTAAGGCACTTGTTAAAGCTCTTATTACAGAGCTTAACGAAATTGCAAGGGCTAACAGGGATACAATTATGCCGGGCTATACACATTTGCAGAATGCTCAGCCGGTAACCCTTGCACACCATGTGCTTGCCTATGCGGAGATGTTTAAAAGGGACTATGACAGGCTTTCTGACACATATAAAAGGACTAATGTTATGCCGCTTGGCTCGGGTGCGCTTGCAGCTACCACCTATCCGCTTGACAGGCAGGCTGTGTGTGATGCACTCGGCTTTGACTCCATTACCCTTAACAGTATGGACGGCGTAAGCGACAGGGACTTTGTAGTGGAGCTTTTAAGCACGCTGTCAATGATAATGATGCACCTCAGTCGTTTCTGTGAGGAAATCGTGCTCTGGAGCTGTCAGCAGTTTAAGTATATTGAGCTTGATGACGCCTATTCAACAGGCAGCTCTATTATGCCACAGAAGAAAAATCCCGATATGGCAGAGCTTATAAGGGGCAAGACAGGCAGGGTTTATGGTCATCTTATGGGTATGCTTACAACCATGAAGGGTCTTCCGCTTGCATATAACAAGGATATGCAGGAGGATAAGGAGGGCGTTTTTGATGCGGTTGATACTATCAAAATGTGTCTGCCCGTATTTACAAATATGCTTAAAACCATGACCGTTAAAAAGGAGAATATGTATAAGGCAGCCAAGGGCGGCTTTATGAATGCTACCGATGCCGCTGACTGGCTTGTTAAGCATGGCGTGCCTTTCAGAGATGCGCACGCTGTTATAGGTCAGCTTGTGCTTTACTGTATAAATAACGACAAGAGCCTTGATGAGCTTACGCTTGATGAGTATAAGGCTGTGTGTGATGTTTTTGATGAGAGCATTTATGACGCTATCAGCCTTGAAACCTGCGTAAATACACGTATTGTTGACGGCGGCCCATCGGCTCAGTATATTGATAAGCTGATAAGCATTAATGATGAGTATTTAAAGAATATCTGATATAGTAAAAAGGCAGACCGTAAAAAGTCTGCCTTTTAAAATTACAAATAATTAATTTTTCTTAGCGTTCTGGAGCATCATAGCCCTTACCTTTAAAGGCAGACCCATAAGAGTGATAAATCCGCCTGCATCCTTATGTGAGTAAAGCTCGCCTGTTGTAAAGCTTGCAAGCTCTGCGTTGTAAAGGCTGTAAGGTGATGTAGCGCCTGCGCTGATGATATTGCCCTTATACAGCTTAAGCTTAACTGTACCTGTTACATACTCCTGTGTTACATCAACAAAGGCTGCAAGAGCGTCCCTTAAAGGTGTAAACCACTCGCCTCTGTAAATAAGGTCAGCATACTTAATGCGGATAGTTTCCTTATAATCTGTTGTAGCTCTGTCAAGGCAGAGGTACTCCAAATCCCTGTGAGCTGCGTAAAGGATAGAACCGCCCGGAGTTTCATAAACACCACGTGATTTCATACCAACAACTCTGTTTTCAACAAGGTCGGTAATACCGATACCGTTTTCACCGCCGATTTTGTTAAGGTAGGTCATAAGCTCAAGTGGCTTAACTGCCTTGCCGTCAAGTGTAACAGGGATACCCTTTTCAAAACCGATTTCAACATAGGTTGGTGTGTCTGGAGCCTGCTCAGGTGATACGCCAAGCTTTAACAGTGTGTCAAACTTAGGCTCATTTGCAGGGTCCTCAAGGTCAAGACCCTCGTGGCTGATGTGCCAGAGGTTGGAATCTCTTGAATAGGAGTCCTCCTTCTTCATAGGCACCTCAATACCTCTGTCAACAAGGTACTGTATTTCGTCCTCTCTTGACTGGAGAGTCCATTTTTCATCTCTCCATGCAGCAATGATTTTAAGGTTTGGAGCAAGTGCCTTAATACCAAGCTCAAAACGAATCTGGTCATTACCCTTACCTGTTGCACCATGGCAGATAGCGTCTGCACCCTCTTTAAGAGCGATGTCAACAAGCTTTTTAGCAATAAGAGGTCTTGCAATTGATGTACCTAAAAGGTACTTGTCCTCATATACGCAGCCTGCCTTTACCATAGGGTAAATGTAGTCGGTGATAAGCTCCTCACGTACGTCCTCAACATAAATCTTGGACGCACCCTGCTTGATTGCTCTTTCTTCAAGTCCCTCGGTTTCCTTACCTGTTAAACCAACATTGATACAAGCAGCGATAACCTCTGCATTATCATAGTTTTCCTTAAGCCAAGGAATGATAACGGAAGTATCAAGACCGCCCGAATAAGCCAGTACAATTTTCATAATTAATAGCCTCCTGAAAATATTTTAATTTTTAAATTGACATTATTATACACGATATACAACAGATATGCAAGCACTATTTTTTAAAAAATTGCCGATTTTTCAAAACTTTTTATTTTTTATATAAAAAACACTTGCATAATATGATAAATGGTTGTATAATTATGAAATGATTTTGATACTGTACATTTTGGCAAATTAGGTATATACTATAATTTCAGTATTAGTAAATGGAGAATGGAGAATAAAGAATAAGGAATAAATATTAATATTGAGTGCGTTTCTTCCTTATTCTATGTTCTTTATTCTTCAAAAAAATTTTTTGTGTTTTGGAGGTTGTTAAAATGATTAAAGCAGGTATTATAGGTGCAACGGGCTATGCAGGCAGTGAGCTTGTAAGAATACTTACCTCTCACCCACAGGTGGAGCTTGTATCCCTTACCTCACAGAGCTATGCGGGCAAGAGCTACAGCGAGGTTTATGAAAGCTACAGACATATTCCTTCCTATATATGTGAGGAGGAGGATATGGAAAAGATGGCTGAAATATGCGACGTTATCTTTATGGCACTGCCTCATGGCGTTGCAAGCAAAAAGGTAACGGACGAAATTTTATCCAAGTGCAAGATAATCGACCTTGGCGCCGATTTCAGACTGCAGGATATTGAAACCTACGAAAGCTGGTATACAACCC
>CABUWB010000012.1 GCA_902495025.1 uncultured Eubacteriales bacterium | reverse complement strand
TGTGCAAGGACGAGGCTAGACATGGTAAGGCTTTCAAGGGCTTACTTGACAGATACTTCGGTTAATTTTTAAACTTTATAAACTTCTCTGAAAAGTGCCTGTTTTCGGGCACTTTTCTTGTATTATAAAATTTTATAACAGCATATATACCTGCACATAATAAAAAAGGCAGCAAAAACTGCTGCCTTTTCATTAATATCCATATTTTGAACGATATGCCGCATCCAATTCAGACTTGGAAATGCCGTAAGCCTTTGATACTGTGTCTAAAGCTCTGTCATAATCAGTTTCTTCTGAATTACTGTATGGAGAAATCCTATCATAGTTGCTCCAACAACTTGAACACCATGACTGCCAATCTCCATTACCTTTTATAACCTCACGTCTTATAAGACTTGAAACTCTTTCTCCGCAACTAGGGCAGGTTACCATAGATGAAGAATAGCTGCTGCCGCCATAAGTTGAACTTGATGAGGACGAATAGCTGCTGCCGCCATAAGTTGAACTCGATGAAGACGAATAGCTGCTGTCAACGTAAGTATCACTTGTTGTTTCTTCTACAATTTTAGAATAGTCCAAATTCACATAATTGGATACTACATCAGATGGGCGTGAATATACATTCACTATCACCGCTACAACCGCTACAACCGCAACAGTCCCCATAATTCTTTTAAGTAACTTTCTGCCTTTAAACTCATCGCTGGCGTCACACAATTCTTCATATATATCAGCTTCACTTTTTTTAGGTTTATTATCATACATAATTATCGCTTCCTTTCATTTCGATTTTTACATAGACACCTTGCATCAACAGGAATTTGCCATCGACCTCTTTTTTCTTCGACTTTATCTCAAGGCTGATTTACCTCTCACCGTGTTCACGTTTTATATTTTTTATCCAATTCAGCTTTAATTAGTTGCTTTTCGTTATACCAATTATTATAAGTATATTTATCTTGGGACAAAATAGCTACTATACTTTGATAACAGTATTCAACTTTATCATAAGCATTTCCTCTATTTATTTCGGCTTCAATCACATCATCAACATTCTTCTGATAAGCCTTTTCTTTTTCTATGGCATTTTGTGCAGCCACCATTCCAACAGCCATTCCTCCAATCCGTGTTCCAAAATATGCTGCTGTATAGGGACTAACAGGTTTTGTTAGCCTTAATGGAGCACATAATGTTTGTGTTACATAATCCCTATATAATGGGGCGAATTTATTATAAAGCCTATTTAAGGCATAATATTCTTCTTTTTTTTCAAATGCCTTTAAGTAGGCTTCTTTTTTAGCCAACAATCTATCATACTGGCTATTCCTAAGTAAATCATTAAATAAATCGGGAGTGATTTTCTTTCTTTTATCATTGGGAATGGGATCATTACTGGGAATGGGATTATTAATGAGTGACGAAATCATACCTATAATTAAAAGAACTGACACTATTCCTATTAGTATTGCTATTATCATTTTTTTACCTCCTCATATTGAAATTTAAATCTTTCTCATGACTACTTTATATAATAGAATATCTTTTCAATTTTTAATAAATAAAATTCTTTGCGGAATAACTTCTATCCTATAACCATATTTTGCCGCAACTTTTGAAACGGCTGACCTTTTTTCTGCATAATACTTATCCTTGGGAAAATCAGCTTCGGTTTTTTTCTTATATTGTTGATTTGTTAATTCAAAATCTTTACCATTTTTCAACAATTCAATAATTTGTCGTAGATTAGGTTTTTTCATTTGACACACCTCTTTTATTTTTTTTGTTCCCGCAAACAATTTCCGCCGCAAACCCATTTTTATCTTCCTAATAATAATTAACCGCTACCTACAAAGTATCAAAGTAATTACAGCTCCCATAATTATAAACGTCAATTAGTTTTTCTTATTGTTAGAGTTTATTACTCTATTTGATTATATTATAGAGTATATAACTCTATTTGTCAATATTTATCTTTTTTTAGTTTATACTATTTTATGAGGTGTAAATATATGAGATATAACGAAAGAATAAGAGAAATCAGAGAGGATAACTCTTTAACCCAGCAGAAAATTGCTGACCTTTTGCACATAGGACAGCGCACCTATGCAGATTATGAAAGCGGCAAAACAAGGATACCCGTTGACAGTCTGCTTATACTTGCAAAATTTTACAATGTATCAATGGACTATATTACAGGTGCGAGCAACATAAAAACGGAATACCCACAAAAATAGGCAGACGTATATTTTATCAAATGCGCCTGCCTATTTTACTTTACCTATTATTTACGATAAATTCATCAAGGGTGTTTATATTGGTATGTATTTCTTCAGCCACGCTGCCCAAATTAATCAATAACATATTTATTACACACCTTAACTCGTTTTGTTCATCATCGATATGCGCATTTTCAATAGTATTTAACACACATATTACAGATTTAATATCAAATTCGTTTTTTAAAAGCCTTTCCATAATCAAATATAATTCATCCATATAGGTATTCTCCTTTTATAATTAATAACCATATTATAATAAATCAACCGTACTGCCAATAATTTTAATATATACACTCTGTCACCTCCTCGCCCCTTATTATAGCCCGTATATGGGCAATTGTCAAATATCGGGTATGTTTTTATGATTTTAATATACAATTCCATACAGGAGGTATGTTAAGATATGATTTCATTTGACCGTTTATGGATAACCATGAAGGAGCGTAATATTTCCCAATACAAGCTGATTAAGGACTATCAATTCAGTGCAGGTCAGCTTGACCGTCTGCGCAAAAATCAGAACGTGAACACCTACACCTTAAACCAGCTTTGTAAAATACTGGGCTGCAAATTGGAAGATATTGCCGAATATAAAGAGGATAAAGAATGATAAATTTATAACATACTACTAAAAAATGCTCAATAAAAATACAATTCCACTTATAAAATATTTCAGTTTTTCTTTTTACAGCTACACTATATTTCAATAATTCCCAATCAAATTTATATATTTTTAACATAAATGTCAGTTTAAATCCCATTATCAAGGCTTTGCATTATAATAAATACACAAAAACTCATTTTGTTAAAATTTTCTATTGTAAAATTCAGACAAAGTTACTATAATTTAGCTTGTTCATAAAGTTATACGTACAAGTTAATGTAAAGGAGGAAACTTATAATGATACGTTCATTGAACAAAGCTTTATCCTGGCTGCTTTGCCTGACAATGGTTATAACCTCTGTCTGTGCAATGTATGTCCAGACCTCCGCTGCAGGTCTTACACCCGAAAGCGGAAACATTTACTACATTAAAAACAAAAACAGCGGTATGTACCTCACCGTAAAAGATGACGGTACTGCAAACGGCACTGCCGTTATCCAGTCAACAGGTACAGGCTCTCTCGGTCAGCGTTGGATTCTTGAAGAAAACAGCTCAACAGGCACCTTCAGACTCCACCCTGCAACAGATATGACAGGCGGCATTTCGCTTGACGTTGCAGGCGGCTCATCAAGCAACGGAACCGCAATTCACATATATGCAAACAACTCACAGTCAGCACAGAATTTCTCTTTTGCCACATCAGGTGACGGCTATGCAATTACAACTGCTGCAAGCTCACACAGCAAATGCCTTGATGTATCGGGCGCAAGCAAAAGCTCGGGCGCAAGCGTAATTCAGTACACAAACAAGGGCTCTGCAAACCAGATTTGGTACTTTGAGCAGGCACAGTGGCCAAGCAGCTCATCTAGTTCAAGCTCAAGCTCCAGCAGCAGCTCTTCATCATCAAGCTCAAGCTCCAGCTCAAGTTCAAGCTCATCTTCCAGCTCTAACCTCATTGCAGACGGCTGGTACTACATTAAAAACGTAAACAGCCAGAAATATGTTGAGGTTGCCAACGCTAACGACTCAAACGGCGCTAACGTACAGCAGTACACAGGCAACGGCAATTTATGCCAGAGATGGTATGTTACCAACAAGGGCGACAACTACATAACACTTAAAAACGGTATGGCAGGCGGCAGAATGCTTGACGTTGCCTACGGTACAAATGCAGACGGCACAAACATTCAGATTTACGACGCAAACGGACTTGACCCACAGACCTTTAAGGTACAGCAGGTGTCAAGCGGCAAATATGCACTGCTTACAAAGTGCAGCAGCAACACAAAGGCTGTTGATGTTTACGGCTGGTCAACATCAGACGGCGGCAACATCAACCAGTGGACATACAACGGCGGCGCATGCCAGCAGTTCCAGTTTGAGGCTATTTCAAGCTCGGGCAGTTCAAGCTCAAGCTCAAGCTCAGGCACTACATCAAACACAACACAGATTAACTCCGACGGTTATCCAACACAGCTTATGAATTTTGTAAGCACCTCCGACGGTGGCTATGTAACAGGCGGCAGCTCCAATAACTCCGCAGTTACCTCATCATCAACCTCACAGACAGCTAACCGCTGGATGATTAGCAAGGCAGGCTCGGACTATTACCGCATTATCAACGCATCAACAGGCTATGCCTTAGCACCAAGCGGCAACAGTGCTACAAGCGGCGCAAGCGTTGTTACAACAGGCATTGCATCAAACAACGCCCAGTATTGGAAGATTGTTTCAGTCAAGACTGACTCAAACTCAAACGCACTTAATTATAAAGTAGTAAACTATGCAGATACAAGCCTTGCACTTACACTTTCGGGCAGCAGCTACAAGCTTTCAAGCTACTCAGGCTCAGCAAGTCAGTGCTTCCGCTTCAACTCCTACGGTATTGAGGGCTTTGGCGGCTACTGCAAGGATATGAACGGCAAGGAAAAGGCATCCACTATCGGCGGCGTTTTAGGTGATGTTGTTAAGGTTTCAAGTGTATCAGCGCTTCAGAACTACGCTTCTGGCTCAACACCTTATACTATCGTTATTTCAGGCGATATTTCCGCAACCTCGCTTACAAAGGTAACCGTAGGTAAGAACAAGACCTTTATCGGCTCGTTCTCAAACAACAGCCTTACAAATATTCATTTCCGCAATATTTCATCATCGGGAAATAATATTTATAAGAACATCACCTTTAAGCACTATGACTCAATTAACGAAAATGACGATATACAGATGTATATCTCAAACGGCAATAATTTCTGGATTGACCACTGTACATTCCAGGGTCATGACCTTACATCAAACACATCACTGCACGAAACAGACGTTGACAAGTTTATGTATGTAGGTCTTAATGCAGACTATGTTTCAGTTACAGGCTGTGTATTCAAGGGACATAAGTACGGTCTTATCCTCGGTTACCCACAGGAGGACGGTGCAAGCACCTACGGCGGCTACCCAAGAATGACAATCTGCAACAACTACTTCTACAATGTACTTACAAGAGCACCCGGACTTATGCGTTATGGCTATTTCCACTGCTACAACAACTTTGTATATGACTTTAACTTAGGCTATACACCTTACACAGGCTGTAATGTATATTCCGAAAAGAACTACTTTGACGCAGGCTCACACAAGGGCGCTGTAGTTGATGACAAGGGCGTAGGCGGCTTTACAGACAGCGGCTCCGTACTTTCATCATCGGTTTCAAGCCTTAAAACAGGCGCAACAAGCTGGAGACCATCTTCAAACTACGGTTATGCAACACGCTCTGCATCAGATGCAAAGACATGGTGCCAGAAATATACAGGCGCACAGTCATCCTCTATAACCTACGCTATTGATTAACAAAAATCGTACATACTACGATTTTTGTAATAAAACCTCCTCCTATTTCTTTATAGGACAAAAAAGAGTACTCCATTCCCCGGAGTACTCTTTTTGTATGTTAAAAAATGTTTTAGCTTGTCAATTCACTTTCACCAAAAACGCTGCCATTCCAGATTGTCGCAGCCTTCCATGTGCAGCTTTCAAATGCAATGTCCTTATCCACCTTTACAGCAGTAATGGCAAAATCAATTAACTCACACATCACCTCGGGCATATAAATCTCCATGGTAACTGTCAGCTTACCGTTTACAACGCTTACGTCCTTAACTACACTTTCAGTATATAAACAGCCCTGCGGATAGTATATCATTACAAGCATACTCTCATCAAAAACATTTTCACCTGCAAATTCCGCAAGTGCATTGTCAAGTCCGTCTTTATTTATTGCATCACTGTGTGTATCGTAATAGTTTTCAAGCTCCGCCCTGCTTTTTATTACCGTAATTTCTGACTTCATTCCCGAGTTATATTTTAAAATGCTGTCATCGCTTGCCCCTCTTTTCCATGTTTTGTCAGCAAAGGTAAGCGTTTTATTGTTTTCCGCAGGGAAAATACAGTCAGGGTCGAGTGTTCTTTCAATTATATATGAGCAGTCGGCAGCAGTTATAACATTATCACCGTTTACATCATACACCTTTTCAAAATCGCATACATCGGTATCAAGACCGCTGTTAATTGTCTTTGCAAGCACAAGCGCCGCATCATTTGCAGTTATGCTTCCGCTTGCGTCAGCGTCGCCCATATCCGCAATATACTTTAACGTATTACCGTTTTCCTTTGCGTACTGTACCGCATTGCCGGCCTTGCGGCTGTTTATTGCAATATTGCTGCCAATGCTCCATATACCAAACTGCATTTCATCATTATTAATATAAACCTGTTTAAGATTATTGCACTTTTCAAGCGCAAGCGTCCTTATACTGCTTACATCAGACGGCACTGTAAAGCTATCGCCCGCCTTATTCTGCGGATACCAGAGCAGGGTGCCGTTTCTGTCGTACAGTACACCGTCAACAGATTTGTAAACGGGATTACTTTCATCAACCGTTATGCTTTCAAGGTTATCCGTACCCCAGAATGTGTATGTACCGTAATCGGCAAGATTATTTTCCCAAATCTGTGTTACGCCTGCAGGAATATGTATGCTCTTTACCGTTTTATTGTCCGCAAAGGCAGATGAGCCGAGGGTTATAACCGCCTGTGAGGTTATTTCATCGGGAATTATGATATTTTCTTCACTGCCGTTGTATTTTACAATTACGCCGTTTTCAAAGTCAAAATCCGCAATGTTATCATCGGCATAAGCAAACACTGCACTGCCTGCCGCCATAGCAGCACTTAACAACAATGCCACAATTTTTTTCATAAAAATCTCCTCCTTTTAAAACAATACCACTTTTTTATTAAGTACACAAATTTAAAATCCATTTTATTACATACAGTTGAAAATTTTTCTGTTTTTGGTTATACTTATACGTAATGAATGACGGAGGAAATTAATATGGCATTTGACGGAATTACAATTTCGGGCATAGTATCCGAAATAAAGAAAAAGGCTCTGGGCGGCAGAATTGACAAGATATACCAGCCCGAGTCAGACGAAATAATTTTAAATATACGCTCGCTTGGCAGTGCATACAAGCTCAATTTATCAGCTAACCCCTCGCACCCAAGGCTGTTTTTTACGGATAAACAGCACACAAATCCGCAAAATCCGCCGCTTTTTTGTATGGTACTGCGCAAGCACCTGCAAAGCGGCAAAATTATAGACATAACGCAGCCTGCCTTTGAGCGAATTGTAAATATATACGTTGAGTCGCTTAACGAAATGGGCGACTACTCCGTAAAGCGGCTTGTGCTTGAAATTATGGGCAGACACAGCAACCTTATTTTAGTTGATGAAAATGATACGGTGCTTGACTGTGTAAAGCATATAACACACGACAAAAGCTCTGTAAGAGAGGTGCTGCCCGGCAAGCACTACGAGCTGCCTCCCTCACAGAACAAGACCGATACACTTTCACTTTCGGCAGACAACTTTTTTGCATACGCAAAATCTGCACCCGATAAAAAGCTGCAGCAGCTTATTTATACCAACTATACGGGTATTTCTCCGCAGAGTGCTGACGAGCTGTGCTATCGTGCAGGGCTTGACAGCTCCAACACCGTATCTTCATCATCACAGGAAGATATTGAAAAACTTTTTACTGCCTTTGCGGATATGGTAAACGATATTAAGGAAGAGCGCTTTTGTGCCGAGCTTGCTTATGACGAGGGCGGCAAAATAATAGACTTTGCGCCTTATGAAATGAAACGCTTTGACGGTATGGAGAAAAAGAGCTTTGACTCTCTCTCGGAGCTAATAGAGTTTTACTATGCTCACAAGGACTTTGTTTACCGCATGAATCAGAAAACACAGGACCTTAAACACCTTATCACCTCCAACATAGAGCGCTGCGCACGCAAAAAGGAGATACAGCACAAAACCCTTAAGGAAATTGAAAACAGGGACATATACCAGCTTTACGGCGAGCTGCTTACGGCAAATATTTATTCCATAAAAAAGGGTATGACAAGCATAAGCCTGCCAAATTACTACTCCGAAAATATGGAGGAAATAACAATACCGCTTGACAGTGAGCTTACGCCCTCTGAAAATGCACAGAAATATTTTAAGCGTTATAATAAGGAAAAGCGCACCTTTGCAGCCTTACAGACGCAGATTGCACAAAACGACGAGGAGCTTGCTTATCTTGAAAGCGTACTTACCTCCGTCAACACCTGCCTTGACGAGCAGGATATTAAGGACATACGTGAGGAATTAAAGGACGAGGGCTACATTAAGCGCATAAAGCAGCAAAAGGGTATGAAAAGCAATAAGCACTCTGCACCAATGCACTATGTATCCTCTGACGGTTTTGATATTTACGTAGGCAAAAACAATAAGCAGAATGACGAGCTGACACTGCGCTTTGCCAAGAGCTGCGATATATGGCTGCACACCAAGCAGATACCAGGCTCACACGTAATAATTGTTACCGATGGCAAAACCGTACCCGACAGCACGCTTACACAGGCAGCAATGCTTGCCGCCTACTACAGCAAGGGACAGACCTCCAGCCTTGTGCCCGTTGACTATACCGAAAAGCGCAATGTTAAAAAACCTAACGGCGCAAAGCCCGGCTTTGTTATCTATACCACTAACCAGACCGCTTATATAACACCGTCGGCAGATGAGGTTGAAAAAATTAAACAGGTAAAATAATAAGATTTTGTATTTTAACAGATATTGTTTGAGAAGTAAATCAAGATAAATTAGAGTTTAGCAGTGTAATATTAACAACCTAAAATGTAAATCGATAACATATGGATTTACTGTAGGGGCGGCAATCTGCCGCCCGTCAACCATTGTGCATTGTTCTACATGCGGGCGGATATGGAATCCGCCCCTACAAGTTAATTACAACGACAATTGATTTTTTCAAATGTATCTTATATGCAAGGTATTCAAACAAACCAACATCTAATTTGTATGCAATGCCACAATGCTATTATGGGTTACGTAGGGGCGGATTCCATATCCGCCCTAATTTTAGCATATTATAATTACTAACGGGCGGCAGATTGCCGCCTCAGGACGCATAGGCGAGCAGTATTGCGCAGCAATACGACCAGCCCCTACGATTGAAATGTTTAGGTGTTAATTTACACCGCTAAACTCTAATTTATATTAAAAAAACAGAGCACTTTTTATTTCACATAAACAACTATTCCTTAACCACTCTGAACACAAGCGAGCCTTCATACTCATAAGGTCCATAGGCGGTAAAGAAAACACGTCCCTTTACGGGTGAATACAATGCCTGCAATATTTTGCCCTCATAGGGGTCAAGAATATAGCCAAGCAAATCACCGCTTTCAACATGGGCATTGACATGCACACACTTATGCAGAACACCTGCGTTTGAAATCCTCACCGACACAACATTTCTGGACTGGATAAGCCTGCTTTGCTCACCGTCCTTTAAAATGGTATCGGTGCCTGTTATAATATCATGCGCCTTTAAAAAACGCATAACGGCGTCAACCGCCTGATAGCCTGCCTCCTCATTAATGCGTGCGGTAGCGCCCAGATAGAGTGAAAAGGCATGCGTACCCCAAATCTGCCAGTTATAATTTAACGTGGTTGTATCATACGGCTTGGAGTTTCTTGTATACACGTATGGCAGACCAAAGTCCTTAGCCATTTCGCAGTCCTCATAGCCTGTGTGCATCATTCTTACGTGCGGAATAAACTTGCCCGGTCTGTAATGACTGGTAAAATGTATACCATACTCATAATCCTTTACATATTCAAAAACATGATATGCAATCCTTTGCGTGGTTTCACCCTTGTCATAGCCGGGGAACATACGGTTAATATCGGTATTGTCCATAGCCCAGAAGCGTTTTTCTATATTCATTGAAAAGTTATTTACCGTAGGTATTACAACAATGGATTTACCTTGCACAATAAAGCCCTTTTCCTCAAGTATTTTCAGCTTTGCAATAATCTGCGAGCAGTTATACATCTGCTGTGCCTCGTTGCCTCGTGTTGCGCCTACTATTGAAAGCGATTTTTCACAGTCCGCATTATCGGTATCACCAAAACGGTAGGCTGTAATTCTCATAGTATCCCTGTAAGGGGACTGGAGCTCAAAAACGTTTTCCTTTTTCACTTGTCTGCACCTCCCAAAAGTCTTGCTATAAGCGAGCCTTCATATACAACAGGATACTCCCTTATTGTAAATAGCAGACCGTCGCAGGGAGAAAGCACCTTATCCCTTACAGTACCCGTAAGAGGGTCGACAATATCGCCTATATGGTCGCCTTTTTTCAGATAGGAGGCGTGCTTTGCTGCCTGAACAAATATACCAGAGGCAGTAGCGTTCATAAAAAACACCTCTCTGCCCTCAGAGGTAACGCAGGTATGTTTTTCACCCACATACACATCATCACCAAGCCACATACCCATATCACGCATAATATTAAATATGCCGTCGGTAAGCTGCACGCAGTATTCCTTTGTAATGCGCATACCTACGCCTGCCTCAATTACAACACAGGGCACATTGCGCACATTAAGCGAATAGCAAAGTGTGGACTCAAGTACCGTTGCGTTAGGGTGCACCCACAAAAAGTCAAGGTTTAATTTTTCCGCAATAGGCAGCAGGGTTTCACCCATATTTTCATTAATGCGTGCCTGCGGCATTTCTGTTAAAAAGATATTTGACGCATGTATATCCAGCACAAGGTCAGAGCCGTCAAGGCTTTCCACAATATCCCTTGCTATAATATCCACCATTGTACCATGTCCGTTACCAGGAAAAACCCTGTTCATATCAAGGTCAAAGCCCGGTATGCCACGCTCAATGCAGTCAATGCCAAGCGGATTTGTGGCAGGATAAATATCCACCGTTCCGTTTAAAAGCTCTGGGTGTTCCTTTATCCTCTGCGCCACCATAAAGGCAACATACTGCCCCTCCAGCTCATCGCCATGCGTACCTGTTACAATCGAGAGCCTTTTAAGCTCCCTGTTTCTTGTCTGTCTGCTCTGATAGCGGCACCTCTTTATTTCAAGCACCTCATCAACAGGCAGTCTGGTGGAGGAAATAACCTCTACCCTTTCAATCATACAATTTCACCAACCTTAACCGTAATTTGCGAGCTTTGGGTAACTATACCCTCATTTGATGCAAAGCAGCCACGCTCCACACTGCAGTCATAGCTGTCCCGTCCATGCGAGAGCTTTATATAGCCGTAGTCTATTTCCGTCTGATTGGTAGGGTCAATGCCGTACCATATACCGTCCGAATAATACTCAACCCATGCGTGGGTTTCACCGTCGCCCTCAATAAAGCCTGCGGCATAGCGTGCAGGTATGCCCGCCCTGCGCAAAAGAGCTATTGCAATATGCGCATAGTCCTGACATACTCCTTTTTTAAGGGCAAATGCCTCACCTGCCGCAGTTTCGGCATCGGTTGCACCCTTTTCATAGCTCATACAGCCGTAAACCGCATCAGCAATAACCTTTGCGGCAGAGGGAATATCCTCTGGCAGTGCAAGCGAATTATAAAACTCCGTCATTTCCTCTGTAAGGGCAGTTTTCTGGCTAGGATAGAGAAAAAGCCTGTCAAGCTCCTCCATCTGCTGATATTTGCTAAGGCTTGCCTTGCCCTTTACTGAAAACTTAAAGCTCTTATGCTCCTGTGATATTGTGCCGCTTATAATTTTGTTGCCAAAGCTGTCCCTGCCTGACGAATACTGGCAGCATGGCTCAATAGTCAGCGTTTCATCAAAAATACGCTGAAAGATGTAGTTCTGCGGCATACACCTTAAAATAAAATTCTGATTAATTATAGGCAGGTCAAAGCTTATATCGGTAGTAAATTCAAATTCATAGGTTTTCATACATCTCACCTCTTACTTAAATAATCTGCCTATACAAGCGGCAATCTTGTCAACGTCGGGAGTGCTGCCATCTGCAAGCAGCTCATCAAGCCCCTCGCAGAGGTTGTCGGTGTCAAGGTGATGTATGTAACGCTGCAGGCGTCTTTCACAGCCCTCAATTTTATAGGCGCTCCTGTCAAAGCGGCAGAAAAGGTCAAGCCTTTCCATATATTTGCCTGCCTTTATGGTATCCCTTATATCGTCCTCAATTATATAATCGTCCACTGCGCCCCAAAAGCACATAAGGTTGTCAATAACCCTTTGCAGGTCAAAAATTCTGCACCTGTCGGCAAAAAGCCTTGTTACGCTGTTATAGGCAAGCTGGATATAGGCAACCGTTTCGGTATCAATCTGCTCCCTTAAAATAATTGAGTTGTCATACGCCTTTGAAAGCGATGACATTATGCTTGACGGACAGTCTGGGTCGGTAATCATGGCTTTAATAAAGCTGTCCTTGTCGTTCACGTCCAAAGCTATGCCGAGCTTGGAGCAGAACACCTTATAGGCGTCCTCGTCATAGTCCACCATTCTGTCATAAAATTCCGTTATAATATGGGCGAGCTTATAAGCCCTCTCCGTATATCTTCCAAGCCAGTAAAGGCTGTTTGCTTTGCTTACTGATACATTATCCATGTGTCCTTAAAGCCTCCTCCCTGTGATGAGTTTACTACAAATGAATTAGGGTTGCGTGAAAATCTTGTCAGACCGCTGTGCCATACCTTAATATCCTTACCCTGTATTACAAAGGCACGCAAATCCGCCTTACGGGGTACGGTTGTTTTGCCGTCGTCATCAAGCACCTGCAGGTCAAGAAATTCAATAATCTCCTGCGCAATAAAGCGGCGTGGGTTTTTATTGATAATAGCCTTCAGCTCCTCCAGCTTTTCGGCAGTTAAATCCCTGCCGAAAATAACGCCGTAGCCGCCTGCCTCGCTTACGTCCTTAATAACAAGCTTTTCAATGTTATCAAGTATGTACTTCATATCCTTTTCATAATAAGGCACGTAGGTTGGTGCATTTTTCAGTATAGGCTCCTCACCGAGGTAATACCTTATCATGGCTGGCACAAAGTAGTATATGCCCTTGTCGTCGGCAACACCGTTTCCGGGAGCATTGATAATTGCAACGTTGCCCTTGCGGTAAGCTTCCATAAGGTGAGGCACACCGATAACCGAATCCTGCACAAAGGTCATAGGGTCAAGATAATCGTCCGATAATCTGCGGTAGATTGCGCCTACTCTCTGATGTATGGAGTTAAAGGTTTTGTAGTAGACCTTATCGTCCACCACCTCCAAATCCTCGGGGAAAGCAAGCACAGAGCCTGTCTGCTCCGCAAGGTAGGAATGCTCGAAGAATGCGGAGTTGTATCTGCCGGGAGTCAGCACAACGGTAATGCCGCCGCAGCTTACGTCATTGAACATATCCGAAAGCAGCCTTGCGTAGTTTCTGTTATCCACAATTTTGTTGTGCTCAAAGGTTTCGGGGCTTATGCGCCTTGTAATATCCCTTGCAATCATCGGATACGACGCACCCGAGGGCACACGCAGGTTATCCTCCAGTATATACCAGTCATCGGGAGCCTCAACAAGGTCGATACCCGAGATGTGGTTATATACATTAAGCGGCGGTACAATGCTTTTGCACTCTGCAAGATACCCCGGTGCGTTGTACACAAATTCCTCAGGTACAACATCGTCCCTTAAAATACAGCCCTTGCCAGAATAAACATCGTTAAGGAAAAGATTTAAGGCACAGGCTCTCTGTATAAGTCCCTTTTCAAGCCTTGCAAAGGCGTCTGCCTCTATTACCCTCGGTATGGCGTCAAACGGAAAAAGCTGCTCAATAAATTTGCCGTTTTTATATAAGCTGAATTTTACACCGTATCTGTCCAGAGTTTCGTTGACAATTTCCTTTTGTTCTCTCAAAAGCTCCATACACATTCCTCCTTATGCGGCTTATAACAAGCCAAAATTTAATAAAAAAAGACGTACCCTGCATTAACAGTGTACGTCCTCATACGCAAAAATAATATATTTAAAATTATTAACATTATTTTACCACAAACAAAAAATATGTCAATAGAAACTATCCACAATAAAAAAATAAATTGCGGAATAATTTTGTAAAAATAATTCAACACAAAAAATCCGCTGTTGAATTTGAACAGATATTTTTAAGGATAAAATAAAGGTAAATTAGAGTTTAGTGAAATGTGGGTATAAGGGCGGATATGGAATCCGCCCCTACGTAACCAATAATGGCATTGTTGCATTGCACACAAATTAAATGTTGGTTTGTTTGAATACATTGTGTATAAGATAAATTTGCGAAAAAATAAATTATAGTTGTAATTAACTTGTAGGGGCGGATTCCATATCCGCCCGAAAACCAACAACACCACTAAACTCTAATTTAAGTCAAGAAAAAGAGCTGTCGCAAAATTAATGCGACAGCCCCCTTATATTACTTATCACTTATTTCTTATATCAAGTATTTCATTGATAATCTTTTCATCTATGCTGTCAACCGCATCAAAGTTAGGCTTTGCAAGGTAGAAGCCCTGCATAAGGTCAACACCGTAGGTAATAAGTGTTTCCATCTGCGTATGGGTTTCAATACCCTCTGCAAGCACCATAATCTTTCTCTGGTGTGCATAGTCGATAATGTTTTTAACAAGCGTCTGCCTGTCCTTATCGTCCTCAATACCTGTTATCATTTCAATATCCAGCTTGATAACATCGGGCTTTAAAGAGAGCAGCGTGTTATCGTTAGCATAACCCGAACCGTAATCATCAAGAGCAAGCAGGCAGCCCCACTTTTCCACAAGACCTTTCTTTTTGCTTATGATTTCGGGGTCGGTCTGTTCATTCTCAATAATTTCAAGCACTATGTTGGACAGATACTCACCATACTTGTTCTCCAGCTCGGCAAAATCCTCATCACTTAAAAGCTGGCTTGGTATAGAGTTTACAAACATCTTTCTGCCAAGCAGAGGGTCAACCTGTATACTGAAATCCTCCAGTGCGGTAAACCATGTTATGCGCTCAATTATATTAAGCTTGTTCTGCTCGGTTGCAAACACAATTACATCGTGCGGAGTAATTGCATTTGTGGAGTCTGGGCGCATAAGCGCCTCATAGCCGTATATATTGCCTGTCCTGGCGTCAACAATAGGCTGGAAGGCATAGCGGATAAGTCCCTCGGAAATAAGCATTTCAATATTGCGTGAGGAGCGTATATTTCTCTCCGACTCCTCAAAGGCTGCCTTATCAAAATACTTAAAGGCATTTCTGCCGCTGCGCTTAACCTGTCGCATTGCAAACTCCGCATACTGCTCAAGCATACTGGAGCTTTCCGTATCCTGCGGATACCATGCCGCACCTATGGACGCCCGCATTGCAAGCGT
Organism: uncultured Eubacteriales bacterium; assembly: GCA_902495025.1. Lineage (GTDB taxonomy): Bacteria > Bacillota > Clostridia > Lachnospirales > CAG-274 > CALWRD01. The sequence continues at coordinate 416 of CABUWB010000012.1, read as the reverse complement.
ACCGTCAGCAGTATATATCTTTGTATCGTAAATGCCCTTAATAAGCTCGTCAAGCTGATTTTCCATAGCCTTTTTATCAGTGCCGAGCAGCAGATATTTAAACTCGTCACCTGCCGTTCTTGCGGCAAAGCTTGTAATACGGTCTGCCGACTTTCTGAATATTGCGGCTATACTGTAAATATATTTGTCGCCTATGGTGCTGCCGTATCTTACATTTACATCTGACATTTTGTCAATATTGCAGTGCAGCAGTACCGCAATTTTCGGCTTTTCTGCGCTGCCTGCAAATATATTGCTCAAATTCCGCCTGAATGCAGTCCTGTTTAACAGGTTTGTCATGGAGTCGTGGTCCTGCGTAAGCTGTCTTGACCTCTCCGTTACCATAGCCTGTGTGGTATCCTGTATAACACCCAATA
>CABUWB010000011.1 GCA_902495025.1 uncultured Eubacteriales bacterium | reverse complement strand
CCAACGAAAACGACCGCAGGCGCAGTACGGTTTCAAAATTATACGATAATTTTGAAAGTCCGCAGGACTTCAAATTTTACAAGTAAAATTTGAACCTTGCTGCGTTAAGGGAGTTTGAGGAAGGTATAGGGGATTTTAGCCAAAACTGTAAAAGATTAATTAATCAGTGTTTCCCAAGCATTAACATTTACACACAGCGCCGCCTGTGCTATAATATTAAGATAAAATGCAAAGGAGAAATTGATATGGACAAAATTAAAAAGTTGATACCCGGTATAGCCTTGTGCCTTGTCATAGCACTGCCATGCCGCTTTCTTGGCAAGCTGTTCCCAGTTGTGGGCGGCCCTGTGTTTGCCATAATACTGGGTATGATAATAACAGTATTTTTAAAGGATAAAGCCCTGTTTGGCGACGGTATAGCATTTACCTCAAAAAAGATACTTCAGTATGCGGTAATACTGCTCGGCTTTGGTCTTAACCTTACCACAATAGCAATGGTTGGTGCAATGTCGCTGCCTGTAATTGTGGCAACAATAGCAACCTCGCTTATTATTTCCTTTATACTGTGCAAGGCTATGAAAATACCGTCAAAAATATCCGTGCTGGTAGGCGTAGGCTCGTCAATATGCGGCGGCTCTGCAATAGCGGCGGCAGCACCTGTTATTGATGCTGATGATGAGGAGATTGCACAGGCAATATCGGTTATATTCTTATTTAATATAATAGCTGCACTTATATTTCCTACAATGGGCGGTCTGCTCGGCCTTACGGATGAGGGCTTCGGACTTTTTGCAGGTACTGCCGTAAACGATACTTCATCGGTAACTGCTGCAGCCTCTGCATGGGAGGAAATAAGAGGCTCGTCGGGCGTGCTTGAACAGGCAACTACCGTTAAGCTTACAAGAACGCTTGCCATTATCCCTATTTGCCTTGTGCTTGCCTTTATAAGGTCTAAAAAGGAGAAAAACAGCGGCAGCGGCGTAAGCCTTGCAAAGATATTCCCGATGTTTATACTCTGGTTTGTGCTTGCATCTATAATTACAACCTTTGTACCCCTGCCAAGCGGCTTTATTAACTTTTTTAAGGAGCTAAGCAAGTTCTTTATTATTATGGCTATGGGTGCAATAGGACTTAACACAAACCTTGTAAAGCTTATAAAAACAGGCGGTAAGCCGATATTTATGGGCTTTTGCTGCTGGGTTGGCATTGCGTGTGTAAGCCTTGGTATGCAGCATATACTTGGTATCTGGTAAAATTTTTAAAGGACTGACATATTTTGAGTATATCTCAAAAAGTCAGTCTTTTTGTTTACAGTAAAATAGATATATGGTATAATATGTATGTACATAAAAAATGTCAGGAGGAATGTATAATGAAAATTAATTCTGTTTTAAAAAACTGTGCGGCAGCAGCCGTACTCAGCGCCGCTATGGCAGCAGCAGTATTTGCGGAAAATCCCGTAAATGTAACCATTAACGGAAATGCGCTTGAAAGTGATACGCCTGCGCAGATAGTCGACGGCAGAACAATGGTACCCCTGCGTGCTATATTTGAGGCGCTTGGTGCTGAAATTGAATGGAGCGCAAAGGACAAAACCGTTACCGCCGAAAAGGACGGCACAGTAATTAAAATGACAATAGGTGCGCCAAGCTTTGACAAAAACGGCACAGAGGTTGCAATTGATACGCCTGCAATGGTAATTGACAGCAGAACAATGGTGCCTGCAAGAGCTGTATCAGAAAGCCTTGGCTGTGATGTTAAGTGGGACGCCGAAACTAAAACGGTTATTATTTCCGTACCCGAAACCGTACAGACAACTACCCAAACCACAACAACCGAGCCTGATACTGAAACAACAACACAGGCAAAGGTTAAAAAGGATATAACCGAGGAGGGCAGTATTGCGGGAGATGATTTGGTATTTGAGGACTGGATGCTCACGCTTGCAAAAAATGCACAGCGTCCCGAGCCTGCTTTGGATAACATTAAAAATGATAAGGAAAAGCTTAAAAAACATCATATTATTAAATCCTTCTTTATGCAGGTAACTCTGCCGTCTGCGCTTATTAATGCGGAAGCGGATTGTGCTGATGCCATAAAAAGCAGGTCTGATTTTAAATATCTGGTGGAATATGTCTGGTTGGAGAATTTCCTTTTAACCTCTGGCTATTACAGTGAAGATGTTGAGGATATTACAGAGGAAAAATTTGAAGAATTAGCTGATAAATATATTGACCAGCTGTATGACCTCGGGCTCAGATTTGATGATAATGTAGCAGTTAACGTAACCACCATTGACAATAAGACCTATGCTGCTGTTGTTGCTGTCAGCGAGGATTATTCTGATGTAAGTGTGCTTTTTGATGCTATACTCTATGACAAGATAAATGGCTTTAGGATTTACTCCCTTGTTAGGGGTGGCTCTGATGAGTATTATGCTGTAACCTCTACAAATGGAAAAGAAATATTATACTATCCTGTCGGTATCGGTACTGATGACGGTGATTTTGGTGATGCGCTTGATTCACCTGCAACCTTCCTTTATATAGTAAACGATATTGAGGAGAAGGGTATTAAGCCTACTGAAACAATTTCAATTGGTGGTAAAAATTAAGGGGGCTTTTACAAATGAAAATTAAAGCGTTAATCAGCGGCAGTATTGCTGCGGCAGCTTTACTGACAACTGCCGTATTTGCGGCAAACCCAGTAAATGTAACTGTTAATGGAAATGCGCTTGAAAGCGATACGCCCGCACAGATAGTTGACGGCAGAACAATGGTGCCCCTGCGTGCTATATTTGAGGCACTCGGTGCTGAAATTGAGTGGAGTGCAAAGGACAAAACCGTTACCGCCGAAAAGGACGGCACAGTAATTAAAATGACAATTGGTGCGCCAAGCTTTGACAAAAACGGCACAGAGGTTGCACTTGATACGCCTGCAATGGTAATTGACAGCAGAACAATGGTGCCTGCAAGAGCTGTATCAGAAAGCCTTGGCTGTGAGGTCAAGTGGGACGCCGAAACTAAAACGGTTATTATATCCGTACCCGAAAATGCTGACAAAGCTACTGAAACAACTACGGCAGAGGAAAGCACTGAGGAAAATACCGAGCCTGATATACCCGAATGGATTGGTGCTTTTTCACAGCTTAAACGTCCTGCTCCCGTATCACAGACACTTGCAGGCGACGAGGCAATGTACAAAGTACACGATTCTGCAAGGTACAGCTTTGAGCAGTCATATCTTCCATCTATGGTGTATGGCAATAAAGACGAGGCTCTTTCTGCAATAAAGGATACAAAGAGCTTTGAGGAATATGTCAGAATAGTTTGGGAGAAAAACGCAAACGGAACTGTATTATACTACCTCGCCGAGGTTGATGAGAATACATACACCATATCATCAGAGGACGATTTGTATAAGCTCTTAGATGAGTTTACTGAAAAAACGGAGCTTGACTTTGATAAGAATATAGCCGTACAAACAGCTGAAACCGACAACGGATATATAGGCGTTATTGCAGTGGCAAATGATTATACCGATGTGTGCTGTGCATATATTGCAATTAAATATGACAAGGATATAGGCTTCAGAATTTATACACTTGAGTATGATCCGTTTTTTGACGCTTATCTTGTATGCTATATAACAGACAGCGGCAGGGGTAATTACGGTATAGGTATTGATGAGGACTCAGCCGATACTGCCGAGGGATTTCTTAAAGCCATATATTATATAGAAAGCCAAAACGACTAAGCTGCAGCAGAAATGTAAATTAATTAAACGGAGGGTTGAAAAATCCTCCGTTTTTGTCTTTAAATTGTTTCGGGTTTTATTGACTTACTGACGATACGGTATTAAAATAGTAAAAAAGGAGTGATAATATGGTAATTGATTTTAATAATATGGAAGAAAAGGTACTGCCCGAGTTTAAGGGCGGCAAAAAGGAGTATCGTGCCTTTATGTATACCGACCCTGCAAACAAAATAATGAAGGGCAGGCTTATCCCGGGTGCGTCAATCGGTCTGCATACACACGATACGGGCAGTGAGATTATATACATACTGGAGGGCACAGGTACCGTTATTTATGATGATACAACGGAAACCCTGTCCGCAGGCACCTGTCATTACTGTCCTAAGGGGCATACACACAGCCTTATGAACAATACCGACAAGGATTTAATTTTCTTTGCGGTTGTGCCCGAGCAGTAAAATTATATTGATGATATGCAAAAAGCAAGTATTCCCTGTGCCGCTTTGCCAAGCAGATATTTTTTAACGGAAAGTCCTCTATCCGTCATAAAGGCGGCGGATTGTGCGTGTATTGAAAAGCCTCCCCAGGACACAATGCCGCACAGCAGGGGCAGGCTTGCTTTTTTTGTACCTGTAAGCACGCCCGAGCCGTTTGTTACCTCCAGTATACCGTAAAGCACACCTCTTAAATTTGTGCTTTCGGGCATTATGCCTAAGCACTGTGGTATGGCACATATAACCGAAAACAGCACAATAAAGCCGCCAACAAGCGTAATGCCGTTTACGCCGCTCATAACCGAGGCTGACAGCAGAGCGCACATATTTTTGCTTTCCGTCCGCCTTTGTGCCGTTCTTTTTTTATCCCTTTTTGAAAATAGACCCGTAAATATACCTATTATAAATGCACTTATGTACTGCACCGCAAGTATATACAGTCCAGTTCTGCCATTTTGGAGCATACCGCCGCCAACAGCACCCACAACAAAAAGCGGCCCTGTATTGTTGCAGAACATAACAAGCCTTTCAGCCTCGTTTTTGGATATAAGTCCCTCTGCGTAAAGGTCGCAAACAGTTTTTGCTCCCAGTGGGCAGCCAGCCATAAGCCCTGTAACAAGCGCAAACGATCCCTCTCCTGAAACATTGAATACCGCCCTGCAAAGCGGCTTAGCCAGTTTGCCAAGCCGCTGCGGAAAGCCTGTACCAATAAGCATTGCAGTAAAAATCATAAACGGCAGCAGCGACGGAACAACATTGTTGTACCACAGCAAAAGTCCGTTTTTTGCCGCTGCCAAAATTTCTTTTGGAAATATAAGCATTATGGCATTGAAAAATAAAAGCATTGTTGTTATAATATAAAGATAAAGTGGATTATTATGTGTTTTCATAAATAACCTGCCCGTCTATTTGTTAAATTATATGCGGCAGGACAGTGCTTATTGCAGAGTATAAAAGCGGAGGTAGTTTTCTTTGACAGAGGGAAGAAACGGAAGAAATAAAAAAAATAATAATACAAGCGCCAATGACAGAGTTATCTACCTTAACAGGAAGGAGATACTTTCGGGCAGCCGCAGACGTGCAGAGAACAGCGCACAAAGGCGCAGCAACACACGCAGTACGGATACGGAAGTGCGCAGGAGCAGACCGCCGTCATCATCAGCACAGAGGTCGGGTCAGCGTACAGGTGCAAATTCGGCACGCCGTTCCACACAGCAATATACACAGAGCATGGCGCAAAGGCAGCCATCTTCGGGCAGTGTGCGCAGACAAAGACCACAGCAGAGCAGCACCGCACAAGGCAGAAGAAAGCCACAGGCTGCACGCAGTGATGTGCGCAGACGTCCTAACCCTGCTCCGCAGCAGGTAAGGCGCAGACCCGTAAAGCGCAGTCAGCCGGGTACGATACATCTCCCCGGTCCGCTGCCGTCAATTGAGCTGTTTGGCGGTAAGGACGCATCGGGTGAAAAGAGGCAGTACCGTAAGGTGTCAAGGCGTGGCAACAATGCAGGCATGCTTATAGTTGCGGCGGTGCTTGCAGTGCTTTTTCTTATATACATAGGCGGATATGCAATCAATATGCTGCGCAGTGAAAAAATAGCTTACGAAACAATACAGATTGGCAGCGTTGACTCCGCAAAAAAGGCGGACGGCATAATTGTACGCTCGGAAAAGGTGTTTACGGCGCCTGCAAGCGGTGCGGTTGAGTATGAGGTTGCCGAGGGTGATAAAATACGTGCAGGCAGCGTTGTATGCAGCATAAGCAATGCGGAAACCGTAGCAAAAATACAGCAGAACCTTGATGATATTAACGATGATATTATGAAGCTGCAGCAGACAAGAGAGGATATTTCGGAACATACCGAGGAGGTAAACAAGCTCGAAACACAGATAAAAAACCTCTCCGATGAAAACAGCTTTGATTTTGCAGGCGGTGATTTCAGCGACGTATACAACCTTAAATACAGTGTTGAAAATAAGCTGAATACAAGAAACCAGCTCCTTTTAAGCGAGAACAGCGGCTCCCTTTCGGAGCTTGTGGGTCAGCGCAATAACGAGCTTAAACAGATAAACAGCAACATCAAGCAGATTACATCTGATGTTGGAGGTATTGTATGCTACAGCATTGACGGTACGGAGTCCAGTCTGACAGCGGATAGGGTTGCGTCGCTTTCAAAGGACGAGGTAACGGCAAAGCCCGAAAAGATTGAGAGTACCAAAACTAATGTTGCTGCAAATGAGGCGGTATTCAAGGTTATAACCTCAAATGAATGGTATATTGTATCATATATGCCCGACTCTTATACCGAGGGCTGGGAAGTCGGCAGGGAAATGGACCTTTATTTAAGCAACGGTGTAGAGGCTGACCGTACGCTTGAGGTTACACTGGAGGTGCTTGAACATGGTGCCAAGGAGGCTTATGCCGTATTTAAAACCGATGATTATATGGCGGATTATATGGATATGCGCAATATAAGCTTTGAGGTGGACAAGCCAAAAACAGGCTTTAAAATACCTAATACGGCAATAACACAGCAGACCCTGCTTAAAGTACCCGAGGAGCTTGTTGATGTTGACAACAGTACGGTAACTAAGGTTACGCAAAGCGGTGATAAAATGCTGGAGGTAACCATATCGGGTACTGAGGAGGACGAAAGCGGAAAATATGTGCTTATACCCGTACAGATAGGTTATATAAGCTCGGGTGATACACTTAAAAAGGGTGATAAAACCGCCAAGGTGGAAACGGTTTCAACAGTTGACGGCGTATTCCTTGTAAACTCGGGTGTAACCAAGTTTGTAAAAATAAGTACGGAAAATTCCGTTTCAAGCGGAGATTATACCGTCCTTGATGAAAGTAAAAATCCAAACCTGCACATTTACGACAGAGTTGTACAGAATGTGTCCAACGTGCAGGAAAATCAGAATATATTTGAATAGAGGCTTATAAAATGACTACAATAGGTGAAAATTATCTTTCCGTTAAGGAAAGGGTTGCCGCCGCAGCACAGAAAAGCGGCAGAACGGGCGAGGACATTATGCTTATAGCCGTAAGCAAAACCAAGCCCGTAAGCGAAATGAAGCAGGCGGATGAGGCAGGGGCGCATATCCTTGGTGAAAACAAGGTGCAGGAGGTTATGGCTAAGTATGACGAGATACAGGGCGTTGACTGGCACCTTATAGGACACCTGCAGACAAACAAGGTAAAATATATAATTGACAAGGTAAAAATGATACACTCAGTTGACAGCCTTAAACTTGCGCAGGAAATATCAAAGCGTGCCGTTAAGGCGGGCGTTGTTATGGATGTGCTTGTTGAGGTTAACATCGGCGGTGAGGAAAGCAAAAGCGGAGTTGCCCCAGAGGAGGCTGAAAAGCTCTGTCTTGACATATCCGCACTTAACGGTATTAAGGTCAGGGGACTTATGTGTGTGGCGCCTGCTGTCGAAAATGCAGAGGATGCGAGGATTTATTTCAGAAAAATGAATAAATTATTTGTTGACATTAAGTCCAAAAACTATGATAATATAGATATGGTTTACCTGTCTATGGGTATGACACACGATTTTGAGGTTGCCATAGAGGAAGGCGCTAATATTGTACGTGTAGGCACCGCCATATTCGGTGCAAGAAATTATGCAGTAAACTAAGTAAAAACTGATTAATTCAAAGGCAAAATAACTAAAGATATTGGGAGGAATTAAAAAAATGGCAAGTTGGTTAGAGAACATTAAAAATTTTGTGGTACCGTCAGCACCTTATGATGACGATGAGTATGATGATGAATATATAGATGACGATTATTATGACGAGCCCGAGCCCCAGCCTAAGCAGATTGCGCCTGTAAGAAACAGACGCTCTTACAGCAGGGACAAGGTGGTAAACATAAACACAAGCGTAAATATGCAGGTGGTTGTATCATACCCTGCTACAATTGAGGAGGCTGCCGAGGTGTGCAAGCACCTTAAGGACAGAAAGACCATTGTTATTAACCTTGAAAAAACCGAGGGCGAAATTGCACAGAGAATAAGCGACTTTCTCTGCGGTGCAGGCTATGCGCTTGACTGTTCAATCCAGTCCATATCGGACGAAATATTTATTATCTGCCCTACCAATGTAAAAATTACGGGCGAGTTTAAGCAGGAACTTGCGGCAAACGGCATAAAGATACCTACGGCCGCTATGTGGCAGTAAAGGGCTGGTTTTATGGTAGTAACTATTTATACGGCAATGGGCTATTTTGTAAGGTTTATGGAGTTTATGATAATTGCAAGGTGTATTCTGTCATGGCTGCCAATAGGTCTTAACAATCCCATAGCTGCATTTATTTACAGGGTTACAGAGCCACTGCTTGCGCCTATAAGGGATATGCTCTACAGGTCGCCGCTTGGCGGACCGGGAATGATGCTTGATATTTCACCCATAATACTGCTGTTTATAATACAGGGTGTTTATGCGGTTTTAGGTCGTTTTATGGGTATGATGCTATGATTAAGGCAGAGCTTTTAAAGTCTGTAAAGGACGATGATGAGCGTATTGCCTATGCAAGGGCAATCGACAGGGCAATGGATACGCTTAAATGCTATGAATGTCGTTTTTCGGACTTTATGGACCCTTATAAAATGAGCGTACTCTGTGCTATTTTAAATAGGGAATATAACTTTGGGCTTAATACCATGCTCTGGGGCGGCTTTGATGATGCCGAAAGGCGTATGATAGGCTTTTTTCCGGATTATGAGCAGCCCGAGAGCAAAAGCTTTCCCATAGCCTGTGTTGAAATAAGCTATAACGCCAAATTCAGCAGGGAGCTTACCCACAGGGACTTCTTAGGCTCTGTACTGGGGCTTGGCATTAACAGGGAAAAGACAGGCGATATTATTATTGAGGACGACAGGGCGCTTATGTTTGCCGAAGCTGAGGTTGCCTCCTTTATATGCACCAATCTGGAGCGTGTTGGGCATACCAAGGTAAAAACAAGGCTTATGGAGGACTGCAGCATACCTGCAAAGCCGGGTGAGATAAAGCGTATTACTGTTACCTCGCTGCGCCTTGATGCGGTTTTAAGCGGTGCTTTTAACATATCCAGAGGTAAAATTGCCGACCTTATCAAGGGTGAAAAGGCATTTATCAACTGGGTAAGCGTTACAAGCGGCGCAAAATGCGTGCAGCAGGGCGATATGCTGACCCTGCGTGGGACAGGCAGGGTGCTTGTCAAGGAAATTCAGGGGCTTACAAAAAAAGAAAGAGTTGCACTGGAGCTTGAAATTTTTAAATAATACGGGCGGAAAAACCGCCTATATTTTTTGATATTGCGTGCGAAATTTGTTGAAGGAGTGATTATTATGCTGACACCTGCGGATATTGAGAATGCGGAATTTAAGAGAGTGGCAAGAGGAAAGGGCTACGATTGCGACGAGGTTGATGATTTTCTTGACCTTGTAATTGTGGAGTTTGAAAAGCTGCTTAAGGAAAATACAAGGCTTAACGACAAGGTAAGCGTTTTAAATGATGCAATACAGCACTACAAGGATATGGAGGATACCTTAAAGGCGTCCATAGTAAAGGGTGAAAAAACTGCCGAGGACACACGTCAGAATGCCAAAACCGAGGCTGACCAGATTGTCAACGAGGCTAAGCAGAAGGCTAAGGAAATACTTGACAGGGCAAACAATGAGCAGTACAAGATTGATGTTGAAACAGACAGAATTAAGGCTCAGTTTGAGGCACTGCGTGCAAAGATGAAAACCCTGCTTAATTCCGAAATAGAGCTTATTGACAGCTATGCGGATGATTTTAAAAAATAAATACATGGGGCTGCTGCATTTGCGACAGCCCTTTTTGCTGAGGTATATTTTTAAGGAAATATTAAGTTGATTTTTGTAAAGTTTTGATGTATCCTATACAGTAGAGTATTATGAATATATAGTTGGATTTTATGGAAGGAAGTTATTTATTTGATTACACTTGAACACGTAACCAAAGTATATGAGGATAACGGTGCGGTTGCATTAAAGGACGTATCCTTAAATATTGACAAGGGCGAGTTTGTGTTTGTAGTCGGCAGCTCCGGCTCGGGCAAATCCACCTTTATAAAAATGCTGCTTAAAGAGGTTGACCCTACAAGCGGCTCCCTTATTATGGACGGTATTGACATAACCACCCTTAAAAGAAAGGAAATACCTTATTTAAGACGCAAGGTTGGCGTAGTATTTCAGGATTTCAGGCTGTTGCCATCAAAAACCGTTTATGAAAATGTTGCCTTTGCTATGCAGATTGTAGAGGCTAGCCCAAAGGCTATACGCAAAACAGTACCTCAGGTTCTGGCACTGGTAGGTCTTGCAAACAAGGCAAAGGCATACCCCAACCAGCTTTCGGGCGGTGAGCAGCAGAGGGTTGCGCTGGCAAGGGCTATTATCAATAAGCCGCCAATCCTGCTTGCGGACGAGCCTACAGGTAACCTTGACCCCGACACCGCATGGGAAATTATGGAGCTTTTGCAGGACATCAATTTCAGAGGTACAACAGTTGTTATGGCTACCCATGCAAAGGATATTGTTGACCGTATGCAGAAAAGGGTTGTTACAATGCAGAAGGGCGTTGTACTCAGAGATGTAAGGGAAGGCGGTTACGACGATGAAGCTTAGGACGCTCAGATACCACTTTAACGAGGGTATTAAAGGTATATTTAAAAACGGACTTATGAGCCTTGCATCAATAGCGGTTGTAAGTGCCTGTATATTTATAGTTATTATTTCACTCTGTCTTGCGGTTAATATGGACTATCTGCTTGAACAGCTTGAGTCCAATGTGGGTATATCCGTAATGTTTGGTGAGGAGCCAGACGAAAAGCAGATTGCCGCAGTTGAGGAGGAAATTAAAAAAATACCTCACGTTACAGAGGTTAAGTATTATTCAAAGGACGATGCGCTTGACCAGGCAAAGAGTATGTTTGACGCTGACGCACTGGAGGGACTGAGAGATGATAACCCCCTGCCACGTTCCTTTGATATAAAGGTTGATGATATTTCAAACCAGTCTGCTGTAATTCAGGCTTTGGATGATATAAGGCTTGAATTTGAAAAGACTATCATAAAGGAATCTGCTGATAAAAAGGCAGAGGAGGAAACTGCAGCAGAGGAAACAACAGAGCCTGTTACAAACGAGGCAGGTGCGGTTGTGCCGGCTGTGGTAAGCGACGGTGAAGAGGAGCCTACCACCCTGCAGAGTGAGCAGGCAGGTCTTAATATAGGCGATGCGGGCTATGTATACAGAGGTATTGAGAAAATCAAGCATCTTAAGGAAATTACGGATATGCTTGTTACACTCAATATTATTGTACGTGTGTGCAGCCTTGTAATTGTGGCAATACTCTGTGTAATATCCGTAGGTATTATTATGAATACAATCAAGCTTACGGTATTTATACGTAAAAATGAAATCAATATTATGAAATATGTCGGCGCAACCGACTGGTTTATCCGCTGGCCTTTTGTTATTGAGGGTATTGTGATAGGCTTTATCGGTGCGGTTATACCATGTATAATTTGCTGGCTCGGCTATGATGGTGCAGTTGGTTTTGTTAATAACCTTGCGCTGCTTAAAAGCATTGCACAGCTTAAAAGTGCGGCGGATATATTCTATACAATAGTACCTATTTCACTTATTATAGGTATTGTGCTTGGTGCTATCGGCTCGCTTAACTCGCTTGAAAAGCACCTTAATGTGTAAACCACAGTCTTGAATGGGAAGTGAAATATTTTGAAGTTTAAGAAATAGGCTCTGCCTCTCAAAAGCCTTATGCTTGTAATGTCCATAGGTCTTACGGGTACCTGTGCGGCTAAAACAACAAGCCAGCTCAACCAGGAGAGGACAGATATAAAAAATAAAATTTCAAGTGCACAGAGTAACCTTAATGACGCAAAGGCTAAAAAGACGGACGCCCTTGCCGAGCTTGAAAAGCTGGACGCACAGCTTAACGAGGTGCAGAGTGAGCTTGATGTTATATCAAACGACCTTGATGAAACAACAAAGCGCCTTAATACAAGCCAGCAGGAGCTTAAACAGGCTATAACCGACAGGGAAAACCAGTACGACAGCCTTAAAAAGCGTATCAGGGTTATGTACGAAAACGGCAGTGCAGGCTACCTTGATGTACTGCTTGACGCTGACGGCTTCAGCGATTTTCTTAAAAGGGTGGAGTATGTCAACAAGCTCATGGAGTATGACAATGCCCTGCTTGACAATTATCAGAAAAATGAAACTATAATTGCTACCAACGTAAAAACAATTACTGAGGATAAGCGCAATCTTGAAGCGCTTGAAAAGGAACAGCAGACCAAAAAGGCGTCCCTTGATAAAAGCATTGCAGCCAAAAATGCGCTGGTTAAGCAGCTTAATGCCGATGTAAATACATACGAGCAGCAGATTAAGGACTTGCAGAACCAGGACAGCGAGGTGCAGAAGCTGATTAATGCTGCGGCTAAAAAGGCGGCATCAAGCAGCAGCTCATCATCTAATTTTGCTTCATCAAAGGGCAAGGTGTATGCGGCGCCAAGCGGTCAGTTTATGTACCCTGTACCCGCTTATTCGGGTTACAGACCAAACTCGGGCTATGGCTACCGTTCCTCGCCTATCAGCGGCAGAAGTGAGTTCCATACCGGTGTTGACCTTAAGGCAACCCTTAATACCGACATTGTTGCAGCAGCAAGCGGTACAGTTATTTATGCAGGCAACAGGGGCGGCTACGGCAAGTGTGTTATTATTGACCATGGCGGCGGATATTCAACGCTTTATGCACATAACAACGCACTGCTTGTAAGCGTGGGGCAGTCCGTACAGAAGGGACAGGTTATATCCAAGGCAGGTACAACGGGCTATTCAACTGGTGTACATCTGCATTTTGAGGTACGTATAAACGGTAAGCATACCAACCCTACACCGTATATTTACGGCTAATGAGGTAAAGCTATGAAAAATAAGCTGATAATAAATATTATACTTGTTTATTTTGCGCTGCTTGCAGTTGTGCTTGTTGTGCAGATGAAGACAGGTAAAAATAAAAATATATCAACCGAGCCTTTAAAGGACAATGCCAGCTACGGAGAAATTTTGGGCGGCGGTGTTGTGCTCTATGACCGAAGCCCCGTTATGCTTGTAAAGCAAAAGCAAAAGCTTGTAAACAGTGAAAATGCGGCTTGCGTGCCTGTTATTGAAAATGACAGAATGTTTGTGCCGCTCAGCTTTTTTGAGGAGGCGTTTGGTGCGGTTGTAAGTGCGGATAAAAACTGCAGCTCTGCAACGGTAAGGCTTAATAACAAGGCACTTGTTGTTGACGATACAAGGGGTGTTATTACCCTTGTTTCCGCCTCGGGTGAAAAGGAGCTTAAAGCAGGCGGCGAGGTAAAGCTGAAAAATAATACCGTCTACATTCCGCTTGACGGCTTTGCAGAGGGCTTTGACAAGCAGCTTTTACTATATGGCAGTATGGCGCTTTTAAGTGATAAGGACCCTAAGCTCGGTGAAAAGGAAAAAGATGCGTTTGCGGCGGCAGTTGAGGTACAGGTTAATAATCTCCCTTCTGTTGACGAGCAGAAAAAGCTGGAGGAGCTGCTTGGCAGCGGTGCTGTCAATATATTCAATACCATAGGCGAAACTTTGGCATCTGACCAGAAGGAAAACCCCGTAAGCACACTTGGGCTTGATGCGATAGGTGCAAATACACCGTCAGATATAAAGGCAGATGCGGAATATATCTACTTTTTAAGGGATAAAAACGTTAATATTGCACTTACGGGTGAAAAGCCTGTTACCGTAAGCACAACCGAGCTGCAGCTTGATGAAATTTACGGTATTTACGTAAGCGGCAGCTATCTTTCCGTAGTGGGTGAAGGCAAGGCTCTTGCTGATGAGGAAAGCGGCTTTAACGGCTGTACAATAGCCGTTTACGATATTACGGATAAAACAGCACCAAAGCTTGTAAGACAGGTTGGCGCAGAGGGCGGCTACACAGGCGCATACAAAAACGGCGATACGGTTTATCTTTTTGTAAAAAAGGACGCTGACAGTGCCGACAGCTTTGGCATGCCCGATTATTACGACAGCGCAAATGCCTCTGTAGGTGCAAGCGAAAGCCTTTCAAGTGTGCGCTATGTGCCTGAAATGGCCGACAAGGCTTATACCTCAGTGCTTGGCTTTAATATAAACGATATGGGCAGGGCGCTTAACGTATATACGCTCCTTGGCTGTGGTGATAATATTTCACTTACGGGCGACAGCCTTTATATAGCAGCCCCATCGGGTGAGGGTACATCAATATACAGGCTTGCGCTTAATGACGGTACACTTAGGTATGCGGCAGCAGGCTTTAACGAGGGCAGTGTTCCAAATGCCGCATGTCTGAATGAGTACAACGGTACATTAAGACTTGCGGCGTGCCTTGACGATAAAGTGCAGGTTACCCTGTTTGACGATAAAATGGATATTAAGGACAGCCTTGATGATGTTGCAGTTGACGGCAATATGGTAAGCGCAAGGTTTATAGGCGGCAGAGGCTATCTTGTAACGGACAGTGAAACCAAGCCTGTCTATGCCGTAGCGCTTGATGATAAGGCAGAGGAAATAGGCGCAATAAAGCTGCCTGACGGTACCTTTGCAGTGAGAAACCTTGATGCGGAGCATTTTGTCTGCTTTAAGGACGGCAGTATTTCAATGCTGAATATTGCCGATATAAATAACTGCTTTGAGGTGTTTGATGTTGTTACAGATGTATGGAGCGACAGGGATAAAATTATCCTTAATGCACAGGAAAATGTGCTTGTAGTGCCTGCTGAGCGTTATGCGGCAGAGACTGACAGTGAAAGCACAACAGAGCTTGTTACGGAGCAGACAACAGCTGGACAGACAGAGAGCGTTACGGAAACTGCGGCTGTGGCAGAGCAGTTAAGTCCGTCCAAGGCTAGGGAGAGCGGTAACGAGCCTGTATGGCAGGGTGTTTACGTATACACAATTGATATGCAGCAGGGCTTTGTGCCTGCGGCACAGATTACACACACCGCAGAAGACGGTGAGAGTGCTGACCAAAGCGCTATAAAATCAGTACTTTATAAGGACGGCAGACTTTATACCGTATCCGACAATGAAATAAAAAGTACCTATATTAAATAAGCAATGGGGCTGACTGTGTGTCAGTCCCTATTTTATTGACAAATATAACCTTTTGGTTTATAATTATTTACAATATTCTTTTAGGAAAGGCTGAGATTAGATGAGTGAGAGCAAAGGCTTAGGACTTAATAACTACAGTGTTTATATGCCAAGCTATTCCATAGGTGATGGCAGGGTGTACGAAAAAATAGGCAGTATATGCACCTCTTACGGTAATAAAGCCGTTATTATAGGCGGTAAAAGGGCAATGGCTGCCGCTGTATCGCAGATTAAGAAAAATGCGCTGTCTGCGGGCATTGAAATAACAGGTGAGCTGTGGTACGGCGGTGAGGCAAGCTATGAAAATGCAGCTGCACTTGCCGAAAAAGACGAGGTTAAAAGGGCAGACTATATTTTTGCCGTTGGCGGTGGAAAGGCGCTTGATACAAGCAAATGCCTTGGTATAAAAACAGGTAAGAGCGTGTTTACCTTTCCAACAATAGCGTCAACCTGTGCCGCCTGCACAAGCGTTGCAATTATGTATAATCCCGACGGTACGTTTAAGGAGCCTTTCTTTTTTGAAAAGCCGCCCGTACACGCATTTATAAATACGGATATTATAGCGGCAGCGCCATATAAATATATGTGGGCAGGTATGGGTGATACATACGCAAAATATTTTGAGGCAACAGTTTCATCAAGGGGTGAGGAAATACCCCATTACTTTGAGCTTGGTGCGGTTGTAAGCCGTATGTGCTGTGAGCCTGTTTTAAAATACGGCGCAAGAGCACTTGAGCAGAATAAAAGCGGCATAAGCGGCTATGAGCTGGAGCAGTGCGTGCTTGCAATAATTGTAAGTACGGCGATAGCGTCAATTTTGCTTACACAGGAGCATACCGTACATTATAACAGCGGTCTTGCACACGCAATATTTTATTCGCTTACAAGGTATCCTCATATTGAGCAAAGACATCTGCATGGCGAGGTTGTGGGCTTTGGCGTGCTTATACTTCTGCTTTGTGATGAAAATGAAAGCGACTTTAACAGGCTTTATGCCTTTAATAAATCGGTAGGTCTGCCCGTAAGGCTTGCCGATATAGAAATAACAAGGGAGCAGCTTGACGAGGTACTGCCTGCTGTGCTTGGTGCGTCGGATATAGCACACAATCCTTATGTAATTACGGAGCAAATGCTTAAAAAAGCTTTCGACAAGCTCGAAAGTTTATAATAAAAAATATTTTATAATAAATGCAGTAAGCGTTTAATCAGATGAGAGGAGAACATCAAATGAAAAGTAAGATTATGGGATTATTAGGTTTAACAATGGCATCGGCTATGCTTTTAACAGGCTGTCAGGGTGCAGTCGGTACAGCAGAGCAGACGACACAGAGTGCCGAGGGCGGCAGTGAAAGCACTGAAAATGGCGACAAGATAAAGGTCGGCGTT
>CABUWB010000010.1 GCA_902495025.1 uncultured Eubacteriales bacterium | reverse complement strand
GTCAAGTACCTTGATATGGCTTTTGTGTTCCGCTGGCTTATTTCCGCAGATGATAACGGCACCGCAGGCGGACTTATAACAAATGAAATGGCGGATAAGTTTGGCTTTAACACCGATAAGCTTTTTGAGCTTGCCAAGAAAAACACAAGACGTATTCTGCCACCTAAAATCGAAAGTCTTGCAGATATGATAAAAAGACTTTGCAGGGAAGAATGCTTTTGCGAGTACGAGAGCTTTCCTTTGCCTGTGTATGTACTAAGTAATGAACGGGCATTTGAGGGCGCAGCATATATCGTGTATACCGATATACTTGACCAGCTCAAAACAAGACTTAATGATGACCTATACATTATTCCGTCATCAATTAATGAGCTGCTCATTGTCCCTAAAAGCTTTGCCGAGCCTGAAGTGGTCAGAAATATGGTAAAAGAGGTAAATGTTATGGCAGTTTCAGAGGAGGAACAGCTGAGCAATAATGTGTATCTGTATGACTGCGAGGTAAGAATGGTGTAATAATTAAAACAGCTATGGCGTTGCATTTAAGTGTAATGCCATAGCTGTTTTTTTCAGATGATATATTGTTTACAAATAATAAAAATGTAATGAAATGAAGGAAGAAGTGTAATAGATATCAGCCTTGGTGGATGATATTATACATAATACAGCAGTAATAAAATTGAAAAAATGATAAAAATTCGCAAAAGATATTTTATATTACTATAATGTGTGTTATAATAAATTCATATAGATACAAGGGGGGGGTTAAGTTGAAAAAAAATAAAAAAAATTTTGTATGCGCATTGATTGCGGCAAGTATGTTATTTACAAACGTATATGTAAGCCCTGTTATTGCGGCTGATAACACCGTTGATGCATCAATTGTTGCGCTTGCCGCAAGCGGCACATTTGACCCAACAACACTTACAGCAGCTGCTGATAAGGAACTTCTTACAGCAGCAGAGCTTACAGCGCCATTTGGTGTTGATGGTATTGTTGAAAAGAGAGTAACCTGGGCTGATGATGCTATGACGCAGATAAGCGGCGTTGGCTCTGTTCAGGTTTATAAGGCTAACGGCAGTGCTGTTACAGTAACTGTTGACGGTCCTACAACTATTGAGGCTACAATGTGCAGTACAGGTAGAAGCAACACATCTGTTATCGGTATTGCAAAGGCAGACGGTACTATTATTACACAGGATACCGTAACAGGTACAGAAGCAGGTGCAGTTACCATCACAGCTAATGTTACCGAGGCAGGTATATACAGAGTTATGACCCTTGAGGATTCCACGCGTGGCGCAAAAATTTTAAGAATTGTTGTTGGTAATGTGGCCGAAACCACAACAACAGAAACTACCACGGTTGTTACAACTGAAACTACCACAGAAACGACTACGGCTGTTACAACTGAAACAGAAAATAACAAAGAAATTTATATTGACTCGGCTGACCTCTATGTGGATTATCCTGGAGGTCTCTCTAACGGCACCTATTTAGGCGGTGGTCTAAGCATAGTTTTAGGCTCTACAGCCTCTGACTTAACTTTCACAGAAGGTTGGAATAATACTTTTTCAGATGGTCAGGTCGTTTCGGTAAGATTTCAAATTGGCAAGGGAAATGCCAATGTTCCCCAAAATCAGGCAGTTGGCACCTCGGTTGGTACCAATCTTGAAAAAGCTTTAAAGATTGAGGCGGCAGACAGCAGTACAGTTACTCTTTATGCCGATGCAGGTTCGTCAGGCTATGCAGGTGGCGACGCTTATCTTTTAGACAGTGAAGGCGTTATAATTGACCTTATTCCCATATCGCCTAATAAATCTTATATACCACAGATTATTAATATCCCAGCGGCAGGCACATACTACTACGTTATACCGAATAAAGATACATCAATTAATATAGGTGGTTTTAGAGTTGCATTTGGTGAGAAAACACAAGAAACCGTGGAAATAAGCAATGCTGATGAATTGTTTGCTTTTGCAAACAGAGTAAACAACGGCGAAACAGCTTTAAATGCCATATTAACAGCAAATATCACTATTAATGACGGAACAATTACTGCAGAAAGCACATCAGCTGACCAATGGACACCTATTGGCACACAGGCAAAGCCTTATGTAGGCAGCTTTGATGGACAGGGCTATACAATAAGCGGCTTGTATGCAAATAATTCTGCTATAAGCTATGTGGGCTTGTTTGGTGCAACAGCTGCAGACTGTGTAATTAAAAATATTAATGTGGAAAACTCATATTTCTGCGGCAGTGACTATGTTGGTGCAATTTGCGGTATAAACAGCGGCTCAATTACAAAGTGCCGCAGTACGGCAGCTTTAAGTGGAAATGCTTGTGTAGGTGGCATCTGCGGTGTTAATGACGGCAATATCAGCTATTGCTATAATAAAGTCGGTCAGGTCAATGCAGATGACTTTAATGTAGGCGGCATCTGTGGTGAAAATACAGGCAGTATAAATAAATGCTATAATACAGCAAGCGTTATAATTTCTTCAAACGGTAGTATTTGCGGTAGTATTTGTGGTAGCAACTATGGCGAAATAACTTCCTGTTATTATCAAAACGGCTCAGCAACAGACGGAATAGGTGATGGTACGGGTGATGTTGCAGAAAAAACCGAAAAACAATTTGCAAGCGGTGAGGTTTGCTATCTTTTAAATGACAAGAAAACAGAAGATGTTATTTTCTATCAGGCTATCGGCAAGGATTCTGTACCTAATTTTAAAAGAATTAGCGGTATAGTTTACTGTGCAGGTACAACCTATTTTAACTATTATATTAAAGGTGATTTAAACGGTGATAATATCGTCGATAATACAGATGCGGCAGTGGTTCTCAAATATTTGTCTGGCATTATCGTGGAAAATAATTTTACAAACGAATATAACACAACTGAAGCTGATTATAACGGAGATGGTATTGTCGATATACAGGATGCAATTGCTATTTTAGGAGCTGCTAAAATAGCTGCTTAAGATGAATTTTAAGCAAAATTCTACTTATTGCGACTGCAAAGTATAATTCAGATGATAATGTGGATTTGCTTGATGTAATTGAAATTATGCAGATTGTATAAAATACGTAGAGCATATTAAAAAAGATTTCAAGTTGTGGTTGCAGATATTTTGTCCACCGACAGCGAACCAATAATGCAATGCCCTGCCTGTAATAAAATATGGGCAGGGCATTGCTATTGTTTTGGTTATAAGATTGATATTTTTAAAGAGAGTCCGCTTTATTGGACATAAAAGGTGTTATATTTTAATTACCAGAAAAACAAAGTAGCTTTAAAGTCCTTTAAATAGGCAGAAAGGTGGATATTATGGGAGAGCATGGACATAACAACGGATTTGACAATAACGGATACCATTACAGCGATTGCACAGGACCATATTGTGATTGTGATGAAAGACGATATGGAAGCTCATCTCGTGGCTCTGGCGGTGGAATGTCAACCTTTGGTGCAATTATTTGTACTATTGCTAGCTTTGTGGGTGCAGCACTGTTTTTTACCCTGCTTGACATAGATGTTGAAAATGTACCGGCAGTTGTAATTGTTGTTGTTATTGCGATTATTGGCGGAATTTTGGGTGCTATTGGCAGTTCTCGTGGGTGGTGATAAATGGGAACAGGCTGTAAAATTTAATACAAGAGGTGAGTATAATGAATAGATTGTCAGAACAAGGATTTCCTAATGGAATAGAAGTAAAATCATATGGTGATGTATTCCCCAAGAAGGGAACAAACTCAAGAACACCGTATCAACATCAGAAAGAGGCAATGGATGCGTTGGACAAAATGAATCAGGAAGAATCTTACAGCACATTGGTGGTTCTTCCTACAGGAGGTGGTAAGACATATACTGCGTCCATGTGGTTGTTGAAAAACGCTATTGATAAGAAAAAGAAAATACTGTGGATTGCGCATCGTCATATGTTATTAGACCAAGCTGCGGAATCCTTCCAGAAGTTTGCCTATACCGAGGTTATCCCTCATACATCCTCATTCTGCTTTAGGATTGTTTCAGGTGCTTCGGGTCATGACCGAGCCAGCGATATTCGCTCCGATGATAATTTGCTGATTGTCAGTAAGGATAGCATTGGCAGAAATATAGAACGATTGGAACCATGGCTTAAAGGTGAGAAGGAGCTTTATTTGATTGTGGATGAGGCACATCATTCAACAGCAAAGACCTACCGTAAGGTAATTGACTATGTAAAATCAAAAGTATCTAATTTAAAACTTATTGGTTTGACAGCAACTCCTTTCCGCACTGCAGAAGAAGAACAGGGACTTTTGGCGAAAATCTATACCGACGGTATCAGAGATGGACAGGCTGTGCGTGGAGATATTGGCATTACATATCAGATTGGTCTGAAGGAGTTGATAAAAAATCGCATACTTGCCAAGCCTGTTTTTGAAAGCTATTATACAGATGAAGAATATGGAAATTATCTTGGTGTGGATGCATGGGAAAGTATTCAGCATTTGGATGTTCTGCCAGAAGAAATTGCGCAACAGATGGCAGACAGTGCTGCACGTAACAAGCTTATTGTTGAAACCTACAAGGCAAAACAGGATGAATATGGACAGACGATTTTATTTGCGGTTAATGTGGTTCACGCAATTCAATTAACTGCGCTTTTCAAAAAGGCGGGTATAAAAGCGGACTTTATTGTATCTTCAGTTAAAGATGCTATTACTGGTGTGACAATTAGTCGGGAGGACAACGAAAGAAAATTGGAGGCTTATCGTGACGGTAATTTGCAGGTTTTAATTAATGTTAATATTTTGACTGAAGGCGTAGATTTACCCAAAACTAAGACGGTTTTCCTTGCAAGACCTACGGTTTCCTCTGTTCTGATGACGCAGATGGTTGGTCGTGCCTTGCGAGGAACGGCGGCGGGAGGTACAGCCGAAGCATATATTGTTTCGTTTGTCGATCACTGGAACGAACACATTGCATGGGTCAACCCCGAAAGCTTATTTGATGGTAATAATGACTTTCAAGATAACAGTGTCGAGAGGGCGAAACGTGATTTGCGCATGATTGCTATTTCCAAGATTGAGGAGTTCGCCTCAATTCTGGACGATGCTGTTGATACGACGGGACTGGAAAAAGTGCCGTTTGAACAGAGGATTCCAATCGGTATGTATGCCTTTACTTATTTGGAAGAGAATGGAATGGATCATGCTTATCAGGTAATGGTTTACAATAGTACACAGGAAGCGTATAAAAATTTGATGGAAGAGCTGCCCTCTTTGTTTAAGAGCTTCGATGCTGTGGAAGAATATCTGACAGATGCACAGCTTAGCGAAATGGAAGCACAGTGTAAAGATTCATTTTTCTGCGGTGAAATGGTTCCGCCTTATGAAAGGAAAGACGTACTTAATATTTTGAAATATTATGCACAATATGAAGCAATTCCTAAATTCTATACCTTTGATGAGGTGGATAGGAGCAAGCTTGATGTGGGCAAGATTGCAAAGCATATCTGGGATGAGGATATGGGAGAGCGTAAAAGAACTGAGTATATAGAGTCGATTTGGGAATTGGGTGACGATAATATGCTTCGATTGTTTTTTGGACGTAAGCTGTATTTTCTGCATCAGCTTAATATTGAACTGATGAAATTATCGCATCCTGACATTTATGATGAAGAAAGCAACATCAAATATGGAACTAGAGCATTGGAAGATTTGTCGTTGCATGAAATTGGAAAAATTGCTCCTGCGCTTGAAAAGAGCTTGCGAGATATGGCGTTTGAAAAAGCGAAAGATGCAGATGGTAATTTTCATTGTGCTCAATGTGGTATAACAAGCCGTTCACGTGTTTGCTTTCAGGTTGACCACATCATTCCGATGAATAGAGGAGGTAAAAGCGTTGCAGATAATTTACAAATTTTGTGCCGCCATTGTAACGGAAGCAAAGGTGATAGGTAATGAGGGAGTTATTTTATTCTGCGCTTGATATTGCAGCTATTATCAGCAGTATACAGACCGGCTTTAAGGATGAAAACAGGATGATTGATTTGATATGGGAGGGGGAGAAGCCGTTTCTTGCCTCCCGATATCGTACAAATCAGCGCAAATTTGTTATGGATGTATACTATTGGATGCAGTATTTTCATGAAAAGCCTGTTTTTGACTTGGAGTTTCCTGCAATACAGAAGGATATTATGTATTCAAACAGCACGCTGCAAGCAGAACTGTATATGAGTGACTTTACGGATTTGGACTTATTTTTTAAAAATATTCGTATTCGAATTCTATATGGAGGCGGAAATGATTATGTGAGGGTCAAACTGCGTACACTGCTTAAACAGTATGGATATAAAAGAAGGTCACAATTATTGCTTCAACATATTAACAACTGTATGTTTTTTTATCATTTGGAAGTAGCTGTGCGTGGTGGAGTGCCATGCTCTATTGAAGATGTAGATTTAGATAAGATGCTTACATTTCGAGTAATATAATGTGAAAGTAAAAACGGATTTACAGTATAAGTATTCTGGCATTTTAATTTACAATTAAATATTGCAAAATTACTATTAAGACCCCTTTATTGGACAGTAGGTGATATATAATTATATTGTCAAAAGAAAAAGCCTATGTACCAATGAAAGGGGTTTTAATTATGTACGACAAGCATATTGTTATTGATTTTGAGATGAATCCTGTTGACGGCAAAAGGGAGGATGTACATTTACTGCCCAAGAGTGAGATTATACAGATTGGGGCGGTAAAGCTTGATGAGGATTATAACGTTATTGACAGCTTTAATGCGTTTGTGCGCCCACAGCTCAACGACAAAATCACTAAGCACATCACACAAATTACGGGTATAACGACCGAGCAGGTCAGTAATGCGGAGGGGCTTGAAAGTGTACTGCAAGATTTTTCTCGTTGGATTGGAGAGGAAAATTCACGCATTTACGCATGGAGTAAAAATGACCTTATGCAGCTCAGGGAAGAATGTGCATATAAGGGGATTGCAATACCCGATAATATGGGTAAATGGATTGATTTTCAGGCGGTATATGGTGTGCTTACAAGGCTGTCACGCAGGGGCAGAAAAATAAGTTTAACGGCTGCGGCAGAGCGCTTTTGTATTGATGTTGACAAACAAAAACTGCATGGTGCGCTCTATGATGCAGAACTTACAACAAAGTTGCTTGTGCCGTTTCTCAACGGCGAGTACATAGCTCTTATGGAGCTTTACAAGGTAAACACTAAGAAACAGGCTATGACCCAGACTATCGGTGATAAATGGGGCGATATTTTAAGGCAGTTTGCAGCACAGATGTGTTAGGTAACCACTGATTAATTAATCTTTTACAGCTTTGGCTAAAATTTCCCATACCTTCTCAAACTCCCTTAACGCAGCAAGGTTCAAATTTTACTTGTAAAATTTGAAGTCCTGCGGACTTTCAAAATTATTTTATAATTTTAAAACCGTACTGCGCCTTCGGTCGTTTTTGTCGGTCTGAAAAATTTTATCTCAAACCTGCTGTAGTGAATCAATCAGTGTTTACTTGTTAAGGAGGAATTTTTATGAAGGATAAATATATTACAATTGTAGGAATGAATCATTATTACGGACTTACTCCGTTTAAGGTTGGCAAAAAGATTAAGTGCGTTAAAGACAAGCATAATGCTTACGACAGCGACGCAATCAAGGCATTTATTAAAGATATTGGCACTGTGGGTTATATTGCCAATTCGCCTTACACAAACGCAGTAGGCACGATGAATGCAAGCAGAATTTACCCAAAGGTTAAAAGAAAATTTACTGTTGAGGTTATGTTTATCACATCGTCAAAGGTGATTTGCAAGGTGGTGGATGGGCTGAAAAGTAAAAAGAAACCTGATGAGGAGATTATAATTCCCGAGAAGGATTGCAGAGGTAGAGTATATTAAGCAGCATTTATGAGAAAGCGTGTTGTAACTACGCAAGTAATGAAAGGTGTGTAATTTGGCTTTTGTAATGTTGTGAAAAAATTTGATATGCATTGTTTTACTGTGCAGCATTTGGTATAATAATGTCATATATAAAGTATTTTAAGAATTAAAATGGAGAGGGAATTATGGTTATTCATAATAAGCTTGTGCGTGACAGAATACCGCTGATAATTGAAAAATCAGGTAAAAAGGCAAATACTGAAATTCTTGAAAGTGAAGAATATATAACAGAGCTCGATAAAAAACTTAACGAGGAGTGTATGGAGTATCAGGCATCTAAGGATATTGATGAGCTTGCGGATATTATGGAGGTTATATATGCAATAGCTGCTGCAAGGGGTTACACAATAAATGAGCTTGAAACCATACGTCGGGTTAAAGCGGACGAAAGAGGCGGTTTTGCAGACAGGGTATTTTTAAAAAGTGTGGAATGAGGGATAGTATGGCTAAACAACAATACAAATCTGCCTCTGGCAGTTCTGCTGAAGATTTATTTATAGAGCTTTTTGCGGATACATTTGGAGCTGAAAAGGCAGGATATTTATATTCACAATATCATTTTTATGACATATATCAGAATGACCGTTTTGCTGATTTTATGCTTGAAAATGGCGGCAGAAAAATTGCAATAGAAATTGATGATGAGGCATCGCATAATAAAAGTATCATTTCTCAAAACAAATTCTATGATGACCTGCTTAAGCAGAACAGTATGATTTATAACGGCTGGGATGTGTTCCGCTGGGCTGTTAAGCAGCTTCAGGAAAAGCCAGATAATGTCAAGGATGAGCTGAGGGTATTTTTAGGTAACAGTGCGCTGTTCAGAGAAATTGAGGACTATTTGCCATTACAGAAAGGCAAAACGCTTGACGGTAAAAATCTGGAGCTGAAAAAGCATCAGGAGGAGGCGCTTGCTTCGCTGGATAACATGAGAAAAAATAATGAAACCATTGCCCTGCTCTATCATGCAACAGGAACAGGCAAAACTGTTACTGCTGTAACTGACGCTAAAAGGTTTGGAAAAAGAACGTTATTTCTTGCGCATACACATGAGCTGGTTGAACAGGCTGTATCAACCTTTAGTCAGCTCTGGGGAGAAAAAGAGGTGGGCAGGTTTGCAGATGGCATTAAGGAATCGGATAAATTTATCGTCTGCGGAAGTATACAAAGCGTAGCTCTTAATCTTGAAATGTTTGGAAATACAGACTTTGGCTACCTTATAGTAGATGAAGCTCATCATGCCGCTGCGGAAACCTATCAGAAGATTTTGTCGTATTTTAAGCCTGAATTTACGCTGGGTCTTACAGCAACGCCCGAGCGCTCTGATGATAAAGATATACTGGAAATATTTAAAAATACTGCACATAAGCTGGATATAAAAACAGCAGTAGAAATTGGCGAGCTGACCCCGGTGCGCTGTATCAGAATACATACGAATATCGACCTTACAAAGGTACGTTTTAACAGTGTACGTTACAATATCAGGGATTTGGAGAGCAAAATTTTTGTGCCCGAAAGAAATACACTTATTGTTAATACCTTTATGGAGTTTGTAAAGGACAAGCGTACTGTCATTTTTTGCGCAAGTAAAAAGCATGCAGAGCAGATTGCTGACCTTATAAATGATAGAGGAGTTGTCGCCTGTGCTGTTTCGGGCGATTTAAAAACTTCAGAAAGGCGTGAGGTGCTTGCCAGATTTAAAAAGGGGGATATAAAGGCATTGTGTGCCTGCGACCTTTTGAATGAGGGCTGGGATTGTCCCGAAACAGAGGTATTGTTTATGGCGCGTCCTACTATGTCAAAGGTGCTGTATACCCAGCAGCTTGGCAGAGGTATGCGTAAGGCAGAGGGTAAGGAATTTCTTATGGTTTTTGATTTTGTTGATAATGCAGGTATCTATAATATGCCATACTCCATGCATAGGCTTTTTCAGCTCAAAGAATATTCACCAGGAAAGCTTGTGCTTGGTACTGCAAAGCAAAAAGCGGCAGATGCTGAGCTGTATGCAAAAGGAGAAAAGCCCGATGCTATTGTTGACTATCCTGTCAGCGTAACGGATTATGAGGCTGTTGATGTGTTTAACTGGCAGGACGAGGCTGCCGGCATGATTTCACAGATGGAGTTTGTAAGACGTGTTAATGTTCAGACTGAAACCGTCGAAAAATATATCAGGGAGGGCAAAATAATACCTGACCTTGTTGTACCTATGAGCGAAAAGAGGGTATTTAAGTATTTTAAAGAGGATACTTTGAAGGCTGCTGCAGATGAGTTTGGCTGGCAGCTTATAGATGATGATAATAGAAAATATCTCTTTATGGATATGATTAAGCGAATGGATATGAGCTATTCATATAAGCCTGTGCTTATTAAAGCTGTAATGGAGTGTGCCGATAGCAAGGGACGTATAGCTTTGAAGGATATTGTGAGCTATTTTAAAAATTATTACGAGCAAAGAAGAACAGACGGATTGCTTGTTGAAAAGGCAAATAGTATTTATGCTAAGGGCGGATATACAGATAAAGAGATTGAACGTAATATTTTGTCAAATCCATTTAAAAGATTTGAGGATATGCAAATGCTAAGGCATACAAAGACGCTGGGTATCGTTGAGGTTGAACCGGGTGTCTGGAAAAGACTCACAAATAATGAAAAGGCTGATATTGTAAACATCTGTGATGAAAAGCTTGAGGAATACTATAAAAGATTAGAAAAAAGATAGGCTGAAGAAGCGTTATAAAAAGATGATACGGTTTATTTTGCATAAAATGTGCTGTTTGTGCCTTTGTGGGACAACTTTGCTCTTTAATGTGTTGGATTTTTATATTGAGAATGTACTGACGATTTTAATTGTAATTATTAGTTGATTTTTGGGTGAGATTGGTAGTTTTATAGGTGTTTGAATGATTAGAGTTTGAAATAAAAATGTAAACAAAATTGTCGAATAAATCTGTGAGGAGATGTAAAAATGAATATTTTGAATATAGTGGGAATGCAAGTTGTGCATAAACAAAGCAGGGCGATCGGAATAATTAAAAAAGTAGAAAATGGGTATGTATATGTTAATTTTTACGAAAAGATTCATAAATATGAATATCCGGCAGCTTTTGTTGCAACGTTAGAGCTAGAAGACTTAGAAATACAAGAGCAACTGGAGAAGAGTGGATATAGCTTTGAATTTGATGATTTTAAACGAAGGTATAAATTATCAATTGCAAATGAGATAAATTATCTTAAAGCTACAGGAGGAAAGAAATTTAGGGCGGTAGATGGAGAACGTTTGAAAACGAACAATGGAGAATTTTTGTATGCATTTGATACAGACTCGGATTATCATTTTCCAGATGGAACTGCAATAAAAATATGGTTTC
The DNA here is from genome assembly GCA_902495025.1 of uncultured Eubacteriales bacterium. Lineage (GTDB taxonomy): Bacteria > Bacillota > Clostridia > Lachnospirales > CAG-274 > CALWRD01. The sequence goes on along the minus strand of CABUWB010000010.1, from coordinate 5,919 downwards.
CTGAAAATACGGTGACAGCATATGTTGTATCTTGTGAAGATTTTTCAATGATGATTAGAACTATGGAATTTATAGGAAATGATGTTCCGTCAATAGAGTTTACAGCAGAACAGTGGATTTTATTACAGGCATTGATAGATAGGCTAGATGAGATGAATCCTACTGATAACTCCATAGCGTTTGAATTGGCTTGTAAGGGTGAAAGTAAGATTAATCCAGAATATATGATTGTGAGAGGACAAAATGCGGCTATTCGTAGAGCGACAACAGAAAAAATATCATTTGTTTGGGGACCTCCAGGAACAGGAAAGACTGAGACTTTGGCCAAGGTTGCCTTAGATTATATAGAACATGGACAGAGGGTATTAATGCTTTCATACAGTAATGTTTCTGTTGATGGAGCTTTACTAAGAGTAGCGGATAAGGCTGATTTTCAGACGGGGAAAATAATACGGTATGGACATCCGCGTATGAAAAGATTGGTAGAAAGTAAGACATTGACTTCTTTTCAGTGCATTCTAAATGAAGATACGGAACTCGCCGAGGAATACTATTCGCTTTTGGCGGAGAAGAAAAAACTGAAGAATAAAGATATAAGGCGAAAAGAAATAAACGAAAGGCTGAATAAAATAAGAAGAAAACTTTCTGATAAGGAAAAGGACTTGCTTGAAAATGCAGCATTTATTGCTACAACAATTTCAAAGGCGGTTATTGATAAAAACTTATATGGACAAACATTTGATGCAGTTATTTTTGATGAGGCAAGTATGGCATATGTTCCTCAAGTTGTTTTTGCTGGTGGACTCGCAAAGAGTAGGTTTGTTTGCTTGGGAGATTTCAGACAACTGCCTGCAATTGCGCAGGATAAGGAAAATAATAATCTGTTGCAGGATATTTTTGAATACACTGGAATCGCTACTGCAGTAGAAAATAATGAAGGGCACGAATGGCTTGTTATGTTGAATGTACAACACCGAATGCATAAGGATATTGCCGATTTTGTAAGTAAATATATGTATGGTGGTATGCTGCAAACTGCAGAGGGAATAGTTGAGCAAAGAGAAATAATTGCCAATAATAAGCCACTCACAGGTGAAGCTGTAAGTTTAGTAGATATTAGTGGAACATATTCTGTATGTTTAAAGACTATGGAAAATTCCAGAATAAATTTGTTATCAGCATTGATAAGTATAATCATTGCTGAAAATTATATTGAAAAATATGAAGTTGGAATAATTACGCCTTACAGTGCACAATCTAGGTTAATTTTAGCGATGATACGTGATTTGCAAGAAAAGGATAAAAAATATCAAGCAATAACATGTGCAACTGTTCATCAGTTCCAAGGTTCAGAAAAACCTGTAATTATTTATGATGCAGTAGATTGTTTCAGGATGAAATATCCTGGGACACTGCTTACTCAGATGAAAAATAATATTGCAAATAGATTGTTTAATGTTGCAATGACACGAGCACAGGGAAAGTTTATTATAATTGCCAATAAAGATTTCTTTGCAAGAAAGAAAATATCGAAAAACCTTATTTTTTCGAAAGTATTGAGCTATATAAAGAGAAGAGGCGCTTTTATAGATGCGGAAGAAATGATTGATGTTTATTATAATATTGATGATAGCGATAAGTTGTTTGAAGGAAGTTGCGAAGACAGCTGGGAAGTATTTATTCAAGATGTTTCCAATGCAAGGAAAGAAATATGTATTGATATCCCTGGCGTATTGAATGAGAACGAAGATGCTGTTATCCAGTTGGGAGATACCTTGGAAGCATTACATAATAGAGAAGTGCGTGTGCGTATAAGAACGGATGAGGATTTAGTTATTCCTAATTGTATCAAAAACTATCAGGAGAATTATGGCTATGTTACAACGCCGATTACAATAATTGACAATAAAACGATATGGTTTGGGCAACCATTATGTGCAGCTGATTTTATTTCTGAGGGGGAGCCAATTCTTTCTGAGTATTTTCCTTGTATTCGTTTTGAGGGTGCATATACAGCACGATTGCTGAAGGCAATTTTTAATATCTAGAAATGGGGATGAGCAAATTATGGGAAAGAATATGGATCAAAAAGAGCTGATTGTTGAAGAACAGAAGATAGTTGACCAATTGATTTTTGATATTGAGCAGGACATAAAGAACGCAGACGTTCAGTTGAAAAAAATTATTTCAGATTTTAAAAAGGCAAAAGAACTGGGCCCAGATGCATACGGAATGTTAGTTGACGCTCAACGAAAGAAAGGGGATACTATAATACGAAGGTATGAGGCAAAAATGTTCAAAGATGAGCTGTATTCCAGTAGGCTTATTTTGAAGTGTGAAGATGAGGATGGAGATACTGAGGAAATTGAACTTAAGGTGGGGTTACATTCCTATTACCATGGAACAGATAAGATCGTTTGGGATTGGACGACACCAGTTTGTTTTCATTATGTTACGGAAAATAGTGATGAAGATTATGTAACAACAGTAAAAGATAAGCGTGGAAAAGAGATAAAGACCAAGTATGAACTTTGCATGAAACGAAATATTGAAATGAGGTTTTCGCATGTAAAAAAGGTTATTCATTTATTTCCGCTTGTGTCGGAGAATGCAGAACAAATCATCTTTGATGAATTTTTAAATGAACTTGTTAGCAGAAGGGGTAATAAGGAGTTTAGGAATATTGTATTTTCAATTCAAAAGAAGCAGGCGGAGATTATAAAAACTCCTTATAAAGAAAATTTAATTGTGCAGGGATGTGCAGGCTCGGGTAAATCAATGATTATGTTGCACAGACTTCCACTTTTAATTAAAAATTACTCTGAAACATTTGATAAGAGTAATATTTATATTATTTCGCCATCTGAAACATATATTCAGATGGTTGAGAGTATGAGAAAAGAATTGGAAATAACGGAGCTTGAAATGGGTACTATTAATCAGTACTATGACCATATTTTGTCTAAGTATGGAGTTGATTTGGACAGCTATGGACGTGTGTCCTATGCAACAAGAATTACAAATGAACAATTGCAATATGTTTATAGTGATTTACTTATCAAAGATATTCAAGCGCATATGGAGTCTTTAATAAATAGAAATGATTTTGATTATAGTGAAGGTATACATACTTTAGGTTTGAAAGAAAGAAAAGTGAATTCTAAAAACTATGGTGCGCAAATTTCTGATTATATTTTGATGGGGAATAGTATAATATCTGCAAATAATGCTGTTTTACAAGATGAGTTTTCTTTAATTAGGACATATGTAATGGTTATAAATGATCTTGTGATTAAGGTTAAAGATAAAAAGATGCATATTTTGCGTAATATTGCAAAAAAGATTGATGAGCAAAAAAAGTTGATTAGGGAAAAGCGGTATAAACTAAGTAAGAGTTCGGGCTTGGGAGAAAATGAACGTGAAAAAGAAGAAACAGCTATAAATCAAGCCATTAATATTATTGGATATTACAAAGAGGAAAGAAAAAAATGTGAGGCAGATAATGAATATTTTGCGGGATTGAATGATTATTGCCGTATTTTTGACAAATTGCAATTTTTGAATGGTGGCTTAAAAGGTATATATGAAGACAATTCAACAGAAGAAGTATATTCTTTAATTGGTACTAAGCAATTGATTTACAAACTGTTAATGGAATTTTTTGAAAATGTTTTAAAAATAGAAGAAAAATATCTTGAATTTACAGATAGCATAGCAGATTATATATTTAAACAAAAAAAGAGATTGCCCGAACTTCTGATGATAAACAATGATTATCTGGAACAAGAATATTATGAAAAACTAATATCTATAACGGAGTATTACACTAACTTGCAAATAAATATTGTCCGTAAAGTCTATTTAAAAATAATGGAAAAATGCGGAGTGGTTCCAGATAAAAAAGGTGAAATAAAAGCGCTTTCGTTTTCGCCTTATGTATATACTCAAATTATGTATTTGCTAAAGGGTGTGCCTAATGCAGCCAGAGAACGTTTAATATGTATTGATGAAGCTCAAGGGTTGGCACCACTTGAATTAAAATTGATGAAGGACATAAATGGAAGTCAGGTGATTTTTAATTTATTTGGAGATGTAAAACAGCATATTGAAGGGACAAAGGGCATTGATTCTTGGGCTGAATTGAAGGATTTGGTTGAAGTTGAACCTAAGCTTTTGATGGAGAACTATCGTAATGCTAGTCAAATAACTACGGAATGTAACAAGCGTTTTGATATGCATATGAGAGCTATAAATACTCCGGGAAATGGTGTTTCGGTCATTTCAAATAGTAAAGAACTGGATGAACAAATGAATCATATTTTTATGAGGGTACAGAGACCTGGTTTATGTGCAATTATTGTCGATGATATATATGAAGCAAAGCAGTTGTTATTTCAGTATGCGGTATATCAGAGTAAAATTCATGATATGACTGGAGAAAATTTTGATTTTCATAGAACGCGGTGGAATTTAATTACGGTGGAACAATCCAAGGGGTTAGAGTTTGGAACTGTTATAGCTATTTCAGGAAGGATGACAACGAATAAAAAATATATAGCATATACACGTGCGCTTGATGAGCTATATATTTATGATGATGTATTAATAATTGATCAAAATGTAATTAATGAGATTGTGGATAATGAAAAACAATCTAAAAAGAAAGTAAAAGAAGATATCAGAGCTAGAGAAAAGAAAAAGAAAAAGGGAGATATTGTTGATTATTCACAGAGTGAAGTTAAAAAATATTTTGAAAGCAAGGGATTGGAAGTTAACGATATGCGAGCAAAAGGGGGTTATCTATGGGTAATAGGAGAACAAGCAGAGATTAAGCAGTATGTAGATGAAGCTTGTGAAAAGTTTGGCATTTCGGGTTCTTATAGTTCGGGTAAGGCAACAGGTTTTAGACCTGGATGCTATTTTAAAACGAAAAAATAAGGAGTGTGCATTAAATGGAGCCGAAATGCTGTTACAGTTTGTAAATTTACTTTTTATAATAGTGAATATCCATTGGTTTCGAGTTTTGTGTAAACTCAAATAGAAATAGTGAAAGCAGTGTATGATATCCAACCTGTATGTTTGTGTGATGAATATCATCTGATGAGCGGAGAGATGCTGGATGAGATACGGTTTCTGCTGAATACTAATCTCGATTCTAAAAGTTCTATGGTGTTGATTTTGACCGGTCGGATGGAGCTTTGGAAGAAGATGCAGCTTTAGGCGTATACAGCAATCAGGCAACGAATTGATATACAAAGTACACTGAATCATTATGTCCGCTCCCAGACGGGTGCCTATATCCGGAGTCATCTTAAATATGCAGGTATTACCAATGAAATCTTTACCGAGTTCGCAATGGATGAAATATACCGTTATACTGCCGGTACAGCCTGTATGATTGATAAGGTGTGCACAAGTGTTCTGCTTTATGGAAGCCAGGCACACCTCCGCCTTATTGATGAGCGTGCAGTAAAGCCGGTTTTAGAATGTGAATTTACTTAAATACCTTCAAAAATGTCCGTTGGATAAACCGGCGGACATAATAATCGGCAAGGTGTGGATAAAATTAATCGGTTATTTGTGGACAGCGGAAGGCGGCAGTAACAAATAACTGAATATAGCACATTATATTAGTATATTTGTGGTGCTATTTCTTACACAAAAAAGAGAGCAGGGTTGTCAGCCATGCTCCCTTTTTGCGAGGAGATTAATATGAAAAAAATCGAAATGATAAATAGTTAGTAGAGTTTAAAATCAGAGAGACCGTTTCGAGTTTTGTGTAAACTCAAAAAACTGATGCAATTTTAGCAAGGGGTAGGATAACTACTACTCCTTGTTATTATTATTATTATACCTATTTTATTAATGGTGTCAATATAAGCACCGCATTTATTCCACGGTCTATTGACAGCGAGCCTC
>CABUWB010000009.1 GCA_902495025.1 uncultured Eubacteriales bacterium | reverse complement strand
TGCCGCCCGTCAACCATTGTGCATTGTTCTACATGCGGGCGGATATGGAATCCGCCCCTACAAGTTAATTACAACGTTAATTGATTTTTTGGTAAAATTTAGCTTATATGCAGGATATTTAAACAAACTAACATCTAATTTATATGCAATACAATAATCTATTATTGGTTACGTAGGGGCGGATTCCATATCCGCCCTAATTTTAGCATATTATAATTACTAACGGGCGGCATATTGCCGCCCCTACAATTGAAATGTTAAGGTATTATTACACCGATAAACTCTAATTTATTTTGCTCTACCCCTTAAATAATATCTGTTCAAATGCGACAGCCTTTTTGTGAATAATATGTTTTGCCTATTGGACAGGTAGACTGTCTGTTCTCAAAATTTTGCAAGGTGCAAAAACCAGCTACCTATCTTTGATTTTCAGCATATTAACAAATCAAACTCATCTTACAACAAGCACACTATCCTGTTCACCGTCATAACATTCAAAAGCAGTATATGTATATTGACTTTCAGATACTTTTCCAATATAACTTTCAATACCTGTTGACGGTCTGAAATACCACATATCTTTACCCACATAATCACTTAAATCAATTCTGAAATTTCTTCCAGAATAATTGTATGCAAATAAAAATTCATCACCGGCAAATACCGCAATTCGATTGTATTTTTCCTCCTGTCCGTCAATCAGAAGTTCATCTCTTATTTTTCCTTTTGTAAAATCAACGGACTCCACAAGTTTTCTGAGATACCCCATCTGTCCCGAACCATCGTGGTGAATAGCCTCATACCATTTATGCTTAGCACCATAGCTGACACCCTCGCTATCATTTAAGTAAAACTGCATCACCGAGTTATTGCCATAGGTATGACCACAAGCCCCTGCAAAAACAGACCAATAAGCATATCTTCTTACATCTTTCGCAACCCAATAAGGCTGCGTTTTATCATGCAATCCTTGCAAAATCCATTCATAAGAAGGCTCTCCGTCAAGTGTAGGTTTATTAGATAATGAATAATCTCTTAATACATATTTCCAGTTATCTTCACCAAAAAATTCTTCCTTTTTTTCATTATCGTCCCACGCATTAAGATTTCCCTGATTGTAGCGTCTGTGCCCTGATTGAAACATATTAAAATCAAGCCATGTACATTCCGTAAACCACATTGTTGTACTGCATCTGCCAAAAGGATGAAAACCAACAAGCTGATTTTCTGTATTTTGCCTTAATATGTCAGCAAATTTTTCATAAAAATCAATATATTGCTCAGCCTTAATATCGCCGCCCAAAAGCCATATAACATTTTTTCTTTTTCCATATCTTTTACCGAGAAATTCAGCATATCTATCACAATTATCATTGTTTAATATACCATTCTTTACAAGACTTCCCCAGCTGGGCAGAAGAGCCATATAAAGTCCAAGTTCTTCTGCCATAGATATTATTCTATCGCAATGCTCCCAATATTCCATTGATTCAACATCATACCGTCTTACAGGCATTTTGTTTATATCTTTCATTCCCTCTGTTGCGTAAACAAGACATGCTTGTATTACATTATATCCTTTATCAGCTCGATTTTTCAGATATATATAGGCTTCTTCTTCCGAAATATTGGTAAATATAAGCCATGCAGTATCTCCAAGCCAGAAAAACGGTTTATCCCCATTTCTGAAATATCTTCCATTTACTTTTAGAATCCCATTATTCCAAGGTTTTTCATTATTCATATAATTAATTACCTCTACTCTAAATTTATTTTTTCTAAATAATTGTTTAAACCTTAGTTAATTATATCACTAATTTAACTGTAAAGAATTTAACGAGGAGCCGCCCCCTGCTAAATATTCCTCTAAAATAGTCAAATTTTTCTTCTAAGAGTATTGTACCAATTATACACACCTTTTTCAACATATTTTTATTTATCACTATATACAGCAAGACGCAAAAAAGGGACTGCGTTTGCAGTCCCTTAAGCATGCCCAAATCAAGGCTTAACAACAATATTTACAATTCTGCCTGGAACATAAATTTCCTTAACGATTGTGCCTGCGAGCTTAGCGCCAAGAGCCTCCTTAGCAGCCGCAATAGCGCTGTCCTTATCAGCATCATGTGCAAGCTGGATAGTAGCCTTAACCTTACCGTTAATCTGAGCGGCAATCTCAACTGTATCCTCTTTCATCTTGCTTTCGTCATACTTTGGCCACTTAGCGGAAAGGAATACGGACTTATCATGTCCAAGTACCTCCCAAAGCTCCTCAGCTATATGAGGTGCAAAAGGCGCAAGCAGAACAGCAAGCGTATCGAGGGTTTCCTTATCGCAGCCGCCTGCTGCCTTAGCAGCAGCAACAAGCTTATTGGTATACTCCATAAAGCCCGAAACAACGGTATTAAGAGTAAGCGCCTCAAGTCTTGATGTAATTTCATAAACCATCTTATGTCTTATCTGCTCAAGCTCTCTTGTAGGCTCAATAGTCTTATCCTTATACTCGTCAACAAATTTCCAAACCTTGTTAAGGTATCTGAATACACCGTCAATACCTGTGTCGTCCCACTCGGAGTCAAGCTCAGGTGGTCCTATAAACAGCTCATACATACGCAGTGAGTCACAGCCATAAGCGGCAACTGTTTCATCAGGTGATACAACATTGCCCTTATTCTTACTCATCTTAGCGCCGTCCTTACAAATCATACCCTGATTGAACAGGCGGTGGAATGGCTCGTCAAAGTCAACTACGCCGATGTCGTAAAGGAACTTGGTGTAAAACCTTGCATAGAGCAGGTGGAGTACGGCATGCTCGATACCGCCAACATACATATCAACAGGCATCCACTTTTTAAGTGCCTCGCTGCTTGCAAGAGCCTCGTCATTATGAGGGTCTGTATAGCGGAGGAAATACCATGATGAGCCTGCCCACTGTGGCATGGTGTTGGTCTCCCTCTTAGCAGGGCCGCCGCAGCATGGACAGGTAGTATTTACCCATTCATCAATAGCCGCAAGTGGTGATTCACCCGTATCTGTTGGCTTATAGCTTTCAACATTAGGCAGCAGCACAGGGAGCTGGTCCTCAGGAACAGGCACTGTACCGCACTTTTCACAATGTACAAGAGGAATAGGCTCACCCCAGTAACGCTGACGTGAGAATACCCAGTCACGCAGTTTAAAGTTGACGGTCTTTTTACCTATACCCTGCTTTTCAATATAATCGGGAACGGATTTCTTAGCGTCCTCGGACTTCATGCCGTTAAGCTCGCCCGAGTTAATCATAATACCAGGCTCGGTGTAAGCCTCTGTAAGCTCCTCTTCCTTGCCGTCCTTACTGATAACCTGAATAATAGGCAGGTCAAATTTCTTAGCAAACTCAAAATCTCTGTCGTCATGTGCAGGTACACACATAATAGCACCTGTACCATGGTCAGCAAGTACATAATCGGATACCCAGATAGGTGTCTTTGCACCGTTAAGAGGGTTAATACCGTAGGAGCCTGTAAATACACCTGTCTTTTCCTTATCTGTCATACGGGATACGTTGGACTTTGTGCTTGCCTCATAGCAGTACTTGTCCATAGCGTCCTTATATTCTGCTGTTGTAATATCCTTAACCATAGGATGCTCGGGTGAAAGTACCATAAAGGTTGCACCGTAAAGGGTATCTGGTCTTGTGGTGTAAACCTTAACAGCCTTGCCCTCCATACCATCTACAGGGAAATCAATCTCCGCACCGTAGCTCTTACCAATCCAGTCGGACTGCATCTTTTTAACCTTTTCAGGCCAGTCGAGCTTGTCAAGGTCGCTTAAAAGTCTGTCTGCATACTTTGTGATACGCAGCATCCACTGACGTAAATTCTTCTTTGTTGTCTGTGCGCCGCAGCGGTCGCAAACGCCGTTTGTAGCCTCCTCATTAGCAAGCACGCACTTACAGTTAGGGCACCAGTTAAGAGGCATTTCCTTTTCATAAGCAAGACCGTTTTTGAACATCTGCACAAAAATCCACTGTGTCCACTTATAATACTTAGGGTCGGTTGTGTTTACCTCTCTGTCCCAGTCATAAATAGCGCTTATTTCCTTAAGCTGACGCTTCATGTTGGCGATAGAGCCCTGTGTAGCTACCGATGGGTGTGTACCTGTCTTGATAGCGTAGTTTTCACCGGGCAGACCGAAAGCGTCCCAGCCCATTGGGTGCAGCACCTCATAGCCCTCAAGCAGCTTGTAGCGGCTTACAACATCAGAGAGAACATAACCTCTCCAATGTCCTACGTGCAGACCGCTGCCCGATGGATATGGGAACATATCAAGGCAGTAGTATTTTGGCTTTGTGCCGTCGTGTGGGTTTACAGGTGTTGCCTCCCAGTTGGCACGCCATTTCTTTTCAATTTCCTGAAAATTATATTTTGTACTCATGTTTTCCTCCTGAAAAAGTCATAATGACTGACTTTAAATACTTCATTTATACCATATTTCGGCTGTAATTTCAATAGATTTTGCCAAAAAAGTTGGCGATTTATTGTTTACTCAACAATAAACTCTCTCAATCTATTCTCCGCCTCTTCATCGGCATAAAGCTCAAAATAATAGCCATTATCCCTGTTTTCATTTACGGTTACCTCGCAGCTATGCACAATACCAAGCACAGCGCCCTTATCATAAGGCACAAGCACCTTAATACTCTTTTTAAACTCCTTTGCGATAGTCTGTACAGTATCTATGAGCTTATCAACGCCAAGTCCGTTTTTTGCTGAAATAGGCATTTTATACCTTGCGGTATTATCCCTTGGCAGGGGTATTTCAACAGGCAAATCCGTTTTGTTATAGACGGTAACGACGGGCTTGTCCTCACACTTTAAATCCTTTAAGGTGTTATAGACAACCTTCATCTGCTCCTCTCTTGCAGGGTTTGAAGCGTCCACCACATGCACAAGTATATCGGCATAGCTTACCTCCTCCAAGGTAGCCCTGAATGCCTTTACAAGTCCATGGGGCAGCTTTTGTATAAAGCCTACCGTATCGGTAAAGAGCAGGCTTATGCCGCCCTCGGTTTCAACACGTCTTGTGGTAGTGTCAAGCGTTGCAAACAGCTTATCCTCTGCAAGCACGCCTGCGCCCGTTATATGGTTCATAAGCGTTGACTTGCCTGCATTTGTATAGCCCACAAGTGCCGCAACAGGAATTTTGCTTTTAAGCCGCTTTTCCCTCATAACCTCTCTGTGTCGCTCAATATCCTTAAGCTCCCTGTTAAGCTCGGAAATTCTGTCGGCAATAATTCGTCTGTCGGTTTCAAGCTTTTTTTCACCGGGGCCTCTTGTGCCTATACCGCCGCCCTGACGTGAAAGGGACTTGCCCTGTCCCGTAAGATGGGTCAGGTTATACCTTAACTGTGCAAGCTCCACCTGCACCTTACCCTCGGCAGAGCTTGCCCTGGACGCAAATATATCCAGTATAAGCAGCGTTCTGTCCATAACCTTTGTTTGCAGAATATTCTGCATATTTCTTATCTGTGCAGGGGTCAGCTCATCATCACAGATAATGCCTGTTGCCTCCTGCATTTCAATATACGCTTTCAGCTCGTCAAGCTTGCCCTTGCCAAGATAATGCGCCCTGTGCACGCCCTCTCTGCGCTGTACCATTCTGCCTACGGTAACAGCACCCGCAGTCTGCGCAAGCTCCTCCAGCTCATCAAGGCAGGAGTCAACGTCAAAATCGGGATTTTCCATATCTACGGCAACAAGAATTACCTTCTCCACTGCCTGACTTGTATCATATAATTCAGCCATTTTATCACTTTCCTATCATTCTTTAGTCAATATTTATAATTATACCACATTACCCATACAATTCAAAACAAAAATATCAATAATATCCGCAATATACCCCATAAAGCCTGTTTTATCAACATTTTCCGCACAGATAACGGCACTTTGGGCAACACACTCACTACCTGCCATTGCGCTTATTGTGCCAACCCTGTCGCCTTTTTTAACAGGAGCCTTAACACTTTGCGGCACATCGAGCTTATAGCTTATTTCGTCATTTACATCTACTGTTGCCCTTGCAAACTCCCTGCATATAATGCTGACGCTTTCACTCTCACCCCGTTCAACAGCTATGCTGCCTGCGCTCTGACCCTCGGCTATCACCTCACGCACCTCAAAATTATTAAAGCCGTAGTCCAGTATGCGCTTGGTGTCAATCCATTTCTGCTCCTTGCCAACACTGCCCCAGCCGCTTGCAAGCACCACCGAAATATACCCCTCATCACCTCTTTTTGCCGCCCCTGCAAAGCACTGCCCTGCCTTGGTTGTAAAGCCTGTTTTAACGCCGAGCGCACCCTCGTACTCCCTTAAAAGTCTGTCCTTATTTATAAAGCTGTAGGAGCCTTTGCTCGTGCTGAAGCTCGCCGACGGTGTATTTACTAGCTTGACAAACTCCTCATTCTGCATTGCGTAGCGTGTAATAAGCGCCATATCGTGCGCCGTTGAATGGTGCGTGCCCTTATCAAGCCCGTTGGGAGTTTCAAAATGGGTATCTGTACAGCCAAGCTCCATCGCCTTTAAATCCATAGCCTTACAAAATTCCTCCGTACTGCCGCAGATATGCTCGGCAACGGCAACGGCACTGTCGTTGTAGGATTGCAGCATCATGGCAAGCAGAAGGTCATAAAGACGTATTTCTTCACCCTCTGACAGGTGCATTTTAACAGGCGGTGCAAGGGTTGCCTGCTTGCTCACTGTAACCTTGTCGTTGATATTTCCCCCGTTCAAGGGCAATAATTGCCGTCATAATTTTAGTCGTGCTTGCCATGGACATAGGCTCGTTCTCATTTTTGCCCCACAGCACACGTCCGCTGTCCATATCCATAAGCACCGCACCCTTTGCCGCCACCTTTGGCTCCTCGGCGCAGACAGTATGTATCATAATAAAACAAAAAAATAAAGCCAGCATTTTCCGCACAGAAATCACCTCTGACTTTATTTTAGTACGCTTATTCGTTTTTTATGCCATTTGGCTTGTTGACTTTGTCAACAAGCTTGCAAGAAATGCTTGCATTTCTTGCAGATGGGGTACTCCGTACCCACCAATGAAGTAACAACCCGTGCCTCACTTCGTTCGACACTCTTGTTATCCCTCGGGCGGGCAAAGCTCGCCCTGCGGATTAGAGTCTGCGACGCTTTTTGTTTCAGCAGCATAAGCAGCCGTTCTGTCAATTTCCTTTAATGCCTCCAGCTTTAGCTGCTCGCTTGGCTCGGGCTTTTGCGGCATACCTGCAACACTGTCATAGCCAAAATACTTTAAAAATTCGTCCGTTATGCCAAAAAGAATAGGTCTGCCCGGCACGCTTAAACGTCCCTTTTCCTCAACAAGACCAAACTCAACAAGCCTGTTTACCGCCCTGTCAGCATTAACGCCTCTTATCTCCTCTATTGCGGACTTGGTAACAGGCTGCTTATAGGCGATAATTGCAAGCGTTTCAAGCATTGGCTGGCTAAGCGTGCGCTTAACGGGGGACTGGAAAAGCTTTTTTATGTAGTTGTAATAATCGTCCCTTGTGCACATCTGATAGGAGTCCTCAACCCTTATTATGGCTATGCCCCTTTTTTCAGCCTCGTACTTGTCGATAAGATTTTCAATAACCGATTTTGTTGTGTTTATATCCTGCTCCAGTGCGTCGGCAATATCCTTTAGGCGCACCTCGTCGCCTGCGGCAAACAGTATTGCCTCAACCGCACTTTCCATTTCAGCTATTCCCATTTTTTCACACTCCGTAAATTATTATCTCGCCGAATGCCTCGTTCTGCTCCGCCATAATGTGTGCATTTTTAATAAGCTCCAGCATAGCCATAAAGGTAACCACAATTTCCGTCTTTGTAGAGTTGGGGCGGAACATTTTTTTAAATGCAACGCTTTTGTTTATTTTAAGCAGATTTTGTATGTACTCCATTTTTTCCTCAATTTTAAAGGTTTCCACATAAACCGCCCTTGCAACAGCCTTTGCCTTGTCGGGCTTGACCTCGGCACGCCGTATAAGGTCGTTATAGGTTTCGTCAAGCATCTGCCCTGTTACGCCTGCAAGTATTTCATCAAGACGTATGGGTACGTCGGTGCGCACCCTTTCAAGCATAGCCCTGTCGCCGCCGCCAAAGTAGCGTGTGCCTGCACTCTCCTGCTTTTCATCAAGCGTTTGCGCAAGCTGCTTAAACAGCTTGTACTCAATAAGCCTTGCAACCAGCTCATCTCTTGGGTCGCCCTCCTCCTCGTCATCCTCCTCGGTTTTGGGCAGCAGCATTTTGGACTTTATTTTAAGCAGCTTGGATGCCATAACAATAAATTCGCTCATATTGTCCATTTTTTCACTGTCCATTTTGCTTAAATAGTCCATATACTGGTCGGTCAGCAGGGCAATTGGTATATCGTAAATATCTATTTTATTTTTTTCTATAAGGGATAGGAGCAGGTCCATGGGTCCCTCAAAGCTCTCTAAATGTACATTGATTTCCATTTTACTCACCAATCAGAATATATTTGAAAGTGCAGATACCACAACCGAAATTACAGGTGATACAAGCCCTACAAGCAGCAGAAAAATAAGTATCATCTGATACATTTTTTCATTCCTCGAAAAGCTGATTTGTGCATTTGGGCTTAAAAAGCAGCGTATAATTCTGCTGCCGCTAAGCGGATAAACAGGTATAAGGTTAATAACCGCAACCCTCAGACAATATTTGCGCATGGTTGCAAGGAAGAGATTAAGCCAGTCAGCCCACTGCACACCATGAAAAAACATAATGATAAAGCCCATTGTCAGCTTAAAACAAAGTGAAAGCAAAAGGCATACAACAATAGGCGATGCATAGGTTATAAGATTGCCACGCCTTTTATCCTTGTAGCTTACCTGCGAGGTCTGCACAGGCTTGCCCCAGCCAAGCCCTGCAAAAAACAGCAGCATAAAGCCGATAGGCTCAAAATGCTTGAACGGGTTAAGGGTCAGTCCGCCCGTATTGCGTGGCGTAATATCCCCCTGCAAAGTTGATGCAAGCGCCTTTGTAAACTCAAAAATATCAAGCACTATAAGTATTGCAGCAAGCTCCATAAAAATTAAAACAATATCCTGCACGCTCCGTCCTCCTTATAATTCTACAGTGCATACCTCTCCGCCCTCAAGCGATTTTTGCACATCAATAATCCTTTGGTTTTTCGACCCTCTGAAATTAAGCATAAGTGATTTTTCAGCCAGAATAAACGGGCCGTCAATTATATATTTACAGCGTTTTATTAGCTCCGCCGCATCGGCTCTTTGTATCAGTTTTTCCCACACAAAGCCCGTATATGCAATAATGTTAAGCCCCCTTGCAATGGCAAGGTCGGCAAGCTCACACAGCGCCTCACACTGCATAAACGGCTCGCCGCCCGAAAAGGTTAAGCCGTCAAGCAGAGGGTTTTCAAACGCCTGCCTTGCTATCTCACTTACCTCAACCACCTCACCGCCAGAAAAGGAGTGCGTTTCGGGGTTGTGGCAGCCCTCGCAGCCATGGGGACAGCCCTGCACAAATATTGTCATGCGTATACCCGGGCCGTCTACTATTGAATCGTTTGCTATGCCTGCAATGCGTAACTGCATAAGCTATTCCACCTTTTTTTTAGTCTGTTAAATCACACAATCCTCTTAAACTTTTTCTCGACCTCATACTTACTCATTTCAATAATGGTAGGTCTGCCATGAGGGCAGTTAAACGGATTTTCAAGTGAGAGCATCTGCTCTACTAGCTCCCTTGCCTCGGTAAGGCTGAGCTTATTATTGCCCTTAACTGCCGCCTTACAGCTCATGGTTGCAAGTGCGTCAAGCTTTGTATCGTAAATGCTTTTAAGGTTTTTATCCCTTAATGTATCAATTATATCCATAAAGAAGGACGCTCCTGATGGAGTATCAAACACAAAGGGTACGGCACGCAGTGCGCATGCCTTGGGACCAAGCTCCTCTATTTCATAGCCAAAGCTTTCAAGCAGCTCCCTGTTATCCTCAACAATCTGCTTTTCACTCTCTGAAAGGCTGACAGCTATAGGCTGAAGCAAAAGCTGGCTTACGCTCTCGCCCTCACTTACCTTTTTAACAAGCCTTTCATACAGCACCCTCTCATGTGCGGCGTGCTGGTCTATCATATACATTTTATCGTCCTGTTCAACAATCCAGTATGTATTAAAAAGCTGCCCCACAATTTTATAATGTGTAAAGAATTTCTTTTTCTCTGCCTTAACAGGCTCGCTGACATTCTTTTCCTCTTTTATTATATACTTGCTGACAGGCGGTATTTCCTTTTTAATTTCCGGCTTTGGCTTTTCGGCATAAAGGCTTTCAATGGCACTGCTTACTGTGCTTTTTGGCTTTCGTTCCGTCTGTGTATAATCCTCTGCCAGCCTTAGCTCCTGCTCTGCCTTTGGCTTTGCGGTATATGAAAAGTCTGCGTCCAAATCAATTTTGACCTGCTCGCTTTTCTGCTCGGGCTTTTTAGGCGGTTTATCCCATGTAACCTCCTGTATAAGCTGCTCTGTGCTTAATGCCTTGGTTACTGCGGAATATACCAGCTCATAAATAAAGTCCTCGTCAGAAAACCTTACCTCGAGCTTGGTTGGGTGTACATTGACATCAACCGTATTTTTAGGCACTGTCATATTAAGCACAAATACGGGAAATCTGCCGCCCATAAGTCTGCCCTTGTATGCCTCCTCGACGGCATTGCTGACAACACTGCTTTTAACATATCTGCCGTTTATAAAAAAGTTTTCGTATGTTCTGTTTGCCCTTGAAAGCTCGGGCTTTGCGGTAAGACCCTCAATGGTGTAGCCGTTTTTTTCAAGCAGAACAGGTGTCATTTTAGCCGCCTGTTCCCTGCCGTATATATGGAAAACAGCGGTTTTTAAATCGCTGTTGCCCGAGGTTTGCAGCATAACATTGCCGTTATTTATATATTTTACCGCTATGTGTGGGTGTCCTAAGGCGATACGGTTTACAACCTCCGCAACATAGCCGCTTTCGGTTGCCGCCTTTTTTAAAAACTTGCGCCTTGCGGGTGTGTTGTAAAACAGGTTTTTTACGGTAAATATTGTGCCTGTTTCGGCAGCGGCAGGGATTTCATCAATAATTCTGCCGCCGCTTAATTCAATTTTTGTGCCCTCGCTGTCGCTGTCGGTTTTGGTAATCATTTCGACATCGGCAACGGAAGCAATACTTGAAAGCGCCTCACCTCTGAAGCCGAGGGTCAGTATATCCTCCAAATCCTCAAACTTATTGAGCTTGCTTGTTGCATGGCGCATAAAAGCGGTGCGTATTTCGTCCTTTGGTATACCTTTGCCGTTGTCGGTTATGCGTATAAAGGCAATGCCGCCCTCCTTAACCTCCACCGTAAGCGCCGTTGCGCCTGCATCAATGGAGTTTTCCAACAGCTCCTTTACAACCGAGGCAGGGCGCTCCACAACCTCACCTGCCGCAATTTTATCTATTAAGTTATTGTCAAGCAAATGTATTTTACTCATTATAACCCACCTCAAAGGTCTGCAAATTTCTTCTTCAGCTCATACAGCTTATTAAGCGCATCTATCGGCGAAAGTGTGTTGAGGTCAAGCTCCTTAAGCTCATTGCCAACCTCGCTGAATTTAAGCATTTCGCCCTCGCCTGCCGCTTCTGCGGTATACATATAGTCCTCACTGCCGTTATTTTCCGCACTCTTGCTGCCCGTTACACTATATGAGCCAAGTGCATTAAGTATTTCGTCAGCACGCTTTGTTACCTCGGTGGGTACGCCCGCAAGCCTTGCAACATGTACACCATAGCTGCGGTCCGTTCCGCCACGCACTATCTTACGCAGGAAGATAACCTCATCACCCTGCTCCTTAACGCTGACGCAGTAGTTTTTAACGCCGTCAACCTTGCCCTCAAGCTCGGTCAGCTCGTGGTAATGGGTTGCAAACAGCGTTCTTGCGCCTATTTTAAGCGCTATATGTTCAAGCACCGCCCACGCAATGCTAAGTCCGTCAAAGGTTGATGTACCCCTGCCTATTTCATCAAGTATAAGCAGACTGTTTCTGCCTGCATTGTTGAGTATGTTGGCAACCTCTATCATCTCAACCATAAAGGTTGACTGACCTGTTGCAAGGTCGTCCGACGCACCCACTCTTGTAAAAATTCTGTCAGTTATACCGATACGTGCGCCGTCAGCAGGTACAAAGGAGCCAATCTGTGCCATAAGCACCAGCAGCGCAGTCTGGCGCATATAGGTTGACTTGCCTGCCATATTAGGCCCTGTTATGATTGCAAGGCGGTTTTCTCCCGTATCAAGGTTAATGTCGTTAGGTATAAACCTGTCAGAGCGCATTACCTGCTCAACAACAGGGTGTCTGCCGTTTTTAATATCAAGCTCGCCGCTTGTGTCAACCACAGGCTTGACGTAGTTATTCTTTTCCGCAACCTCGGCAAGAGAGCGTATAACATCGCACTCGGCAACGGCGGCAGCGGTTTTCTGTATTCTTTCAATATTTGCGGCAACGGTCTTTCGCACCTGTGAAAACAGCTCATATTCAAGGTCGTTAAGCTTTTCCTCCGCATTGATTATTGTATCCTCAATCTCTTTCAGCTCGGGGGTTATATATCTTTCACAGTTTACAAGGGTTTGCTTTCTTATATAGCGCTCGGGGACTAAATCAAGGTTGCCGTTTGTAACCTCAATATAATAGCCAAATACCTTGTTGTACTTAACCCTCAGCTTTTTAATGCCTGTAAGCTCCTTTTCCTTAGCCTCCAGCTCCATAAGCCATGTTGAGCCCTCGTTTTTTGCAGAGCGCAGCCTGTCAATCTCTGGGTCTGCCCCCTCTTTAATGAGTCCGCCCTCACGTACACTGAACGGCGGCTCGTCAGCTATATTATCCGAAATCAGCTTAAACAAGTCCTCTAAGGTGTCCAGCTTATCAGACAGCTCACCTGTAAGCTCACTTTCAAATTCACCTAAAAGCCTTTTAATATGGGGCAGGTTTTCAAACGAGGCTTTAAGCGATACCAAATCCCTCGCATTTGCCGTACCATAAACAACACGTCCCATAAGCCTTTCTATATCGTAAACGGTATTTAAAAGCTCCTTTAAATCCTCTCTTTCAAACACCTTGTTTTTCATTGACTCAACACCGTCAAGCCTTTTTTGTATTTCGTCCTTATCTATAAGCGGCTGCTCAATCCACGAGCGCAGAAGTCTTGCACCCATAGCGGTTTTTGTTTTGTCAAGCACCCACAAAAGAGAGCCTTTTTTGCTCTTGTCCCTTATAGTTGAGGTAAGCTCCAGATTACGTCTAGAGCTTATATCAAGCACCATATATTTATTTGATGTGTACTTTTTAATGGATGATATATGGTTAAGTCCGTTTTTCTGCGTATCTATAAGGTACTGCATAAGTGCACCGCAGGCGCATACACAAAGCGGCTCGCTGTCTATGCCAAAGCCGCCTAAATTAATTGTTCTGAAATGATTGCAAAGGCATACGTCGGCTGCTGAAAAGTCAAAGCATTTATCCTCTATTATATTTGTTTTAAGGTTAAATATATTGTCTATTCTTGCGCCCATTTCAGAGGTGAATACCTCATTTGCGATAAGCTCCGAGGGCGTAAAGCGTGCAAGCTCGTCAATAACCTTGTTATCACTGCCTGCAGGTACGCTCGTTGTAAGGAACTCACCTGTTGATACGTCGCATACAGCTATGCCGTAGCCCGCCTTATTTTCAAACACGCACATAATATAGTTGTTTCTGCCCTCGTCAAGCACGTTTGTATCAAGCGTTGTACCCGGGGTAATTATGCGTATAACGTCCCTCTTTACTATGCCCTTTGCTTTTTTTGGGTCTTCCACCTGCTCGCAGATTGCCACCTTGTAGCCCTTGTCGGTGAGCTTGGCAATGTAACCGTTTGCACTGTGGAAGGGTACTCCACACATTGGCGCACGCTCCTCCATACCGCAGTCCTTGCCGGTAAGGGTTATTTCAAGCTCCCTGGAGGCTATGAGCGCATCATCAAAAAACAGCTCGTAAAAGTCGCCCAGCCTGTAAAAGAGCAGACAATATTTGTATTTTTCCTTTATTTTTAAATACTGCTCCATCATGGGAGTACACTTAACCATAATTAAAATCTCCTTTGTAGGTAACCTGCAATTTAAGATAAAGATTTTTGCTTTATCCAATCAACAATTTGGGTATAGTCAATCGTTCCATCAGCTATTCCAAGTCCTAAAGATATAAGCTCGTTTTGCGAATATACCAAATTAACTTTATTAATACGCAGCATTGTCAGCATAGCTAATACAGCAGTTCTCTTATTTCCGTCAGCAAACGGATGATTTTTACATATCGAAAACGCCATTACAGCCGCTTTTTCAATAATAGTAGGGTAAAGCTCCATTTCGTCAAAGGTTTGCATACAATTCATAACCGCAGATTCCAGCAAACCCATATCTCTTACACCTGATAAACCGCCTGTTTTTCAAGCAGTTTTTCATGCAGCCTCAAAACCTCACTTTTAGTTAAAACAATCATTTTGCTAACTCCGTAAATGCTTCAATATTTTCTTCAATCAAATCATCTGCCGCTTTATCAATAAGCTTCTGTCTTGCCATCTGAATTTCATCATATTCATTAAAATCCAATATAAGATATTTAGGCTTATTGTTTTTTAAAATAACTGCCATTCCGCTTTCATCAACCATTCTTGCAACCTTAGAAAAATTTTGATTTGCATCTGTCATAGGTACAAGTAATTTTGTATCAACTGTCATTTTAATCACCTCTGTATCATTATATCAAATTATAGGATAAATACAACCTATTTTATCAATGGCAGCCGCCGCAGCTTGCACAGCTGCCGCTGCAGCCGCCCTCATTACCCGTAATTGTAGCATTTAAAATGCTCATAACCTGATTTACCATAACGCTGAATTCGGTTTCGGCATCAAGCATATCCATAATAACCTTATTCTTTTTAAGCTCCTCCATCATTTCACCGAGCTTAACGCTTTCGTTGGCAAGCTCCTCCTCATTTAAGGTACCGTTGTTGTACTTTTCCTGAATTGCCGCCTTGTAGTTGGTGTAATTAAAAAGCTGGCTCTGTGCCTCCTTATCACCGTCAAAAATATATCTGGCATCAGCCATCTTTTTGCCCTCATCACTTTCGAGCATTTTATTTCCAAGTTCTCTTGCAAGTTCGTATACTGTCATTTTATTATATCCTTTCTCCAATTAAATAGAATGTTTTGCAGTCTGTTATTTTTACCTTAACAATGCTGCCTATAACGCTTTTGTCAGCCTTAAAATGCACAAGGGAGTTATCGTCCGTTCTGCCTGTTACAAAGCTGTCATCACTTGAGCTTACCTCCTCGGCAAGTACGGTAAACTCCTTACCCACCTTTTGGGTGTTAAGCTCATAAATGATGGGATTGAGTGCGTCAAGCACCGCATTGAAGTTCTTTTTAGCCTGCTGCTCGCTTACCTGATTTTCCATAACGGCTGCGGGCGTACCCGTCCTTTTTGAGTAGATAAAGGTAAATGCACCCAAAAAGCGTGCCTTTTTAATTACGTCAATCGTATCTGCAATTTCCGCATCACCCTCACCCGGGAAGCCTACCATAATGTCGGTTGTAATTGCACAGTCAGGCAACTCTTTTCTTATATTGTCAACAATTTCAAGATAGCGCTCCTTGGTGTAGCGCCTGTTCATTTTTGCAAGTATTTCATTATTGCCTGCCTGCACCGGCAGATGAATGTGCCTGCAAACCTTGTCGCACTCCGCCATAGCCTTTATAAGCTCGGGCGATAAATCCTTGGGGTGGCTTGTCATAAACCTTATACGCTCAATGCCCTCAACCTCATTTACCAGCCTTAAAAGCTGTGCAAAGCTGATTTCCTTATCAAGCCCCCTGCCGTAGCTGTTTACATTCTGACCAAGCAGAGTAACCTCCTTAACGCCGTCAGCAGCAAGTGCCTTTACCTCCTTTATAATATCCTCGGGAGTACGGCTCCTTTCACGTCCCCTTACGTAGGGTACAATACAGTAGGAGCAGAAATTGTTGCAGCCAAACATAATATTTACGCTTGCCTTGAATTTGTACTTGCGTATGGACGGCATATCCTCCACAATATCCCCATGCTTGTCCCATATATCAAATATTGGGCTGCCGCTTTGCATATTACGGTACATAAGCTCGGGCAGCTTGTAAAGGTTAAACGTACCAAAAACTATATCAACGTGTCTGTATTTTTTTCTTATGGTTTCAAGCACCGTAGGCTGCTGCATCATACAGCCGCAAAGTGCAATCCTCATATCGGGGTTCTGCTCCTTTTTGTGCTTTAGATAGCCTAGGTTGCCGTATACCTTGTTTTCCGCATTTTCCCTCACACAGCAGGTGTTGTAAATGATAAAGTCAGCGTCAGCCTCCTCCTTTGTTTCCTCATAACCCATCTGTGTAAGCATGCCTAAAAGCTTTTCGCTGTCGTGTGCATTCATCTGACAGCCAAAGGTTATAATACACATTTTGCGCTTTCTGTTGTTTTCAGCCTGAAAACGGTCATTGTCCTCCTTAATTGCAGACATATATTTCTGCTGGAGTGCAAGCTCGTTCTCACTGGGCGCAGTTGTTATTCTTTCCATTAATTTTCCTCCAATTATTTATGGCGATACGGAATTATTATAACATATAATTGTGTCAATAGCAAAGTTTTTTCATCATTTTATCTTGTAATGTGTAAATACGGGTGATATAATGAAAGCAATTATTATTTCGAGGTGAATTAAAATGAAATTATGGAAAAACAACATACGTGATATAGAGCCATACGTACCCGGCGAGCAGCCACAGGAGAGCGATATAATAAAGCTGAACACAAACGAAAGTCCCTTTCCGCCATCACCCGAGGCAATAAAGGCAATATCTGCATTAAATACGGACAATTTAAGAAAGTACCCAAGCTTTGTATGCCCCGAGCTTAAAGCAGCGCTTATGCGCAATTATCCCGTTAAGGAGGACGAGCTGTTCCTCGGCAATGGCTCAGACGAGGTGCTTGCGCTGTGTTTTATGACCTTTTTTAACTCTGACAAGCCTGTGCTTTTCCCCGATGTTACATATTCGTTCTATCCTGTATGGTGCGATTTGTACAACATACCTTATGAAACCATACCGCTTGATGACAGCTTTAAAATACGCAAGGAGGACTACTACAAGCCAAACGGCGGTGTTGTAATAGCCAATCCTAATGCGCCTACGGGTATATTTATGCCCCTTGACGAGCTGGAGGATATAATACAGCACAACAGCGACGTAATTGTAATTGTTGATGAGGCCTATGTTGACTTTGGCGGCACATCTGCCATTGATTTGATACATAAATACGACAACCTTGTTGTGGTGCAGACCTATTCCAAAAGCCGCAACCTTGCAGGCATAAGGGTAGGCTATGCGGCTATGCAGAGCGAGCTTACAGCAGCACTTGAGGCAGTTAAAAACAGCTTTAACAGCTACACAATCAACACACTTTCGCAGGCTGCAGCAGCAGCGTCCGCACTTGATAAAGATTATTTTAACAGGTGCACCACTGCCATAAAGGACAACCGCACCTATACTGTCACAGAGCTTTCAAAGCTCGGCTTTAACACACTGCCAAGCAGTGCAAACTTTATTTTCACCACTAACCCAAAGGTACACGCAAAGGATATTTTTGAGTACCTTAAAAGCAAAAAAATATACGTGCGCTATTTTAACAAGCCACGTATAAATGAATATCTGCGCATCACCATAGGCACAAGGGAAGAAATGACTGCCCTTGTTGACGCACTTAAGGAATATATTAAATAGTATTTACAAATACAAAACATATATGTTATAATTATGCTGCCGTTGTTAAAGCGGCAGCAAGAGGGAACATCTGAAAAGAGGACGGCTTTGCCTGTTCTTCTGTTAAGGCTGTTGTAACTCCCACCATTCTATATAGAAAGGAGCGTATCCTAATATATATGAAGGGAGGGATTTTTATGTCAGTATATGATGTTGAAATTATATTATTTTTAATTTTACTTATCATTATA
>CABUWB010000008.1 GCA_902495025.1 uncultured Eubacteriales bacterium | reverse complement strand
GTGGTTTGTTCTACATTCGGGCGGATATGGAATCCGCCCCTACAAGTTAATTACAACGACAATTTATTTTTTTCAAATTTGTCTTATACGCAAGGTATTCAAACGCACCAACATTTAATTTATATGCAATGCAACAATGCTATTATTGGTTACGTAGGGGCGAATTCCATATCCGCCCTAATTTTAGCATATTATCATTGCTAACGGGCGGCAGGTTGCCGCCCCTACAATTACGATGTTGGTCTGTTATTTTACTTCACTAAACTCTAATTTAAAATTACAAATTATATCTTAACAGGCAATACAAGGTACTTATAATCGTCTCTGTCGATGCCCTTAATAATACAAGGGCTTAATGAGGACATAAAGTTAAGGGTTACCTCCTCGTCCTCAATATTTTTAAGCACGTCAGTAAGATAGTTTGCATTAAAGCTGATGGTAAGTCCCTCACCGTCGGTTTCAATGCTGACCTGCTCAAATACCTCGCCTATTTCGGTTTTTGAGGTGATATTCATTACATTTTCGGCAATTTCAAGGCTGACGTTTGCTTTTCTTGCCTCCTTAACCACAATAACGGCTCTTTCAAGAGCAGATAAAAGCTCGCTGCTGTTTACCCTTACAATGGTAGTGCTGTCGGTATTGAAAAGGTTTTCATATTCCATATACTGACCGTCAATAAGCCTTGAAACCATTGTACAGCCTGACATCTCAAAAAGAGCGTGTCTGTCGGTAAAGTAAATATTGATAAACTCGTCCTCCTTATTTGGAGCAACGGCACTTATCTCATTAAGGGTTTTTGCAGGTACTATAACATCCTTATAGGTGCTGTAATCGTCAAGGGAAGTTGTTCTGTAGCTTACCCTGTAGCCGTCAATTGCAACTATATTGAGCTTTTTGGGAGATATTTCCAGAAATTCACCTGTAAGCACAGGTCTTATATCATCGGTTGCAACGGAGAAAATTGTCTGCTTTATAATATTTTTGAAAATACTGCTCTTAATTTTAAGAGGCTCTGCTTTTTCAACCTCTGGTGGCTGTGGGAAATCCCTGCCGGGCTGACCCATAAGCTTAAACTCGGCACGTCCGCTTTTAATAAGGGCACAGTTATTTTCATCAACGCTTATGCTTACCTCGGGCTGTGGCAGACTCCTTATTATATTTGAAAAAAGCTTTGAATCAAGTGCAACTGAGCCAAGCTCGTACACGTCTGCCTCAATATTGGCACTTTCTATACTAAGCTCAAGGTTATTTGCCATAAGGCGGAAGCCGTTTCTGTCGGCAATAAGCAGTATACATTCAAGTATTGGCTGTGTTGTTTTTTGTGCAACAGCCTTTGATACTATGGTTATGTTATTTATAAGCAGTTCCTTTGCACAGGTTATTTTCATTTGTACACAACATCCTTTCAGTGTGGGGCTATATATAATATATATGATTAATTTACAGTAGTCGTAGTAGTAGGGGCTGTGGGTTTGTTCAAAAGTGGGATAAGCCCCTTAAATAAGCGTTTTATTGATGTGGACAAAATATAGATTTTTATGTTTAAAATTTTAAAATTGTCAACATTTGTCCACACGTGTTTTTTGGAGTACTGACGTAAAATAAGTTATCAACATTCAATCAACACGCTGTTCACATAAAATTGTTGATAGAAGCGTGATGAACACGCTTGCAAGAAATGCTTGCATTTCTTGCAGAGGGGTACTGCGTAACCACCAATTTTTATTTGCCTGTTATTATCTTTTCAATATCAGTTACGGTTACCTCAAAATCGTGGCTTTCTTCCATTTTTTTGCCTACAAGTTCAATGGCATGCATAACGGTTGAATGGTCCCTGCCGCCAAATTTTTTGCCTATGCCAACAAGTGTTTCATTATTTAAGAGCTTGCGTGAAAGGTACATGGCAATCTGTCTTGCAAGGGCAAGGTCCTTTGTTTTCTTTTTGGAGCAGAGGTCCTCGGAAGAATAATTAAAGTAGTTTCCTACAACGCTTTGTATGTATTCAACCGTAACCTCAGGCTTTGAGGAGCCTATTTTGTCTTTAAGGGCAACCATTGCAAGCTCAAGAGATATTTCACTGCCTGCCTGGTTTGTAAGCTTGGAATATGCGCTTACGGTGGTGAGAGCGCCCTCCATTTCTCTTATATTACTTTTAACGGAGTCGGCAATGTATTTTAAAACATCGTCGGATATTTTTATGCCCTGATTTTCAGCCTTTTCCTGTAAAATGGCAATCTTGGTTTCAATATCGGGCTGGCTGATGTCTATTGTCATACCGCTTGAAAGCCTTGATGAAAGTCTTACTGTGAGCTTTTGTATGTCTGACGGCGGACGGTCGGAGGTGATGACAATCTGCTTTCCGTTCTGCCACAGGTCATTAAAGGTAAAGAAAAATTCCTCCTGCGTACCTGTTTTATCCGAAATAAACTGGATATCGTCTATTAAAAGCAAATCTATTTCACGATATTTTTGTCTGAATTTTTCCGTACCGTTATTATTTTTATCCCTGATTGCACTGATAAGCTCGTTTGTAAAGGTTTCACACGAAACGCATAAAATTTTTGCATCGGGATTGTTTTTAAGTACCTCGTTGCCTATTGCATTCATAAGGTGGGTTTTGCCAAGACCAACACCACCGTATAAGAACAGAGGGTTATAGGATGAACCCGGGTTTTGAGATACTGCAACGGCTGCTGCATGTGCCATCTGGTTATTTTTACCTACGATAAAGTTATCAAAGGTATAGCGTGGCATAAGTCCGTTTTCAAGGCGGATATTATTGTTTTTGGAGTTTACGGCAGCCTTTTCATCAGCCTTATCCTCATTTAATGCTGTATCTTCAATATCGGCAAGCTCCTCGTTATTGAGTATAAGCTTAACCTTAATCGGCATACCGTCATTTACAAAGGTAAGCGCATTTTCAATATCGGAGATGTACTTGCTCTCCAAAACCTCAAGGGTAAGGCTGTTGTCTGCATTGATTACAAATACATTATTTGACATTCTGACAGGGACAAGCCTTTTTATCCATGTTTTATAAGTAAGGGGAGAAAGCTGGTTTTCAAGTATGGCAAGAGCCTGCTCCCAGTATTCATTACAAAGTTCCATAGTTTACCTCCATAAAAGCAATGTGGATATGTTAACAGGTTTGTCCACACAATGTGGACAGAGTGCCTGTAATGTATGTTGTCAACAGATGTGAATAAGTATTGAAAGTGCCTTATTAAAAGGGATAGCTGTAAAAATCCACAGGTTATCCACAAATTTATTAACAAAATGTGAATAACTGTGGATTAATATTAAATTTATCAACAATCAATAAAAATTCAGCCCTTTTATTATAACATAATATTACTTTTATTGCACCACTTTTTTTATAATTTTATTGAAAAAGAAAAAAACTGTGTTATAATGTAAGAAATGCTGTAATTTTATGTCTAAGGAGATTAAAAATGAGAGAGGTTAATGTCAGTGAAATAACCAGATGTGTTAAGGAGCTGTGCATAAAAGCTAACTGCTGCTTAAATGAAGATATTTATTCATCACTTAAAAATGCTTATGAAAATGAGGAGTCCCCTATTGGCAGGGATATAATAAACCAGCTTGTTAGAAATGCCGACCTTGCCGCTGAAAAGTGCAAGCCTATCTGTCAGGATACGGGTATGGCTGTTATTTTTATGAAGATAGGTCAGGAGGTACATTTTACGGGCGGCTCTCTTACATACGCTGTTAATGAGGGTGTAAGACAGGGCTATAAGGAAGGCTATCTGCGTAAGTCGATAGTTGGCGACCCTCTTATAAGAGTAATTACCTGTGATAAATCGCCTGCCGTAATTCATTATGACATTGTTGAGGGGGACAAAATTAAAATTGACGTTGCTCCAAAGGGCTTTGGCTCGGAGAATATGAGCAGGGTTTATATGTTAAAGCCATCTGACGGTATTGAGGGTGTAAAGGACGCCGTTATTGACTGTATTAAAAAGGCAGGTCCTAATCCATGTCCGCCAATGGTTGTAGGCGTAGGTATAGGTGGCAATTTTGAAAAGTGTACGGAGCTTGCAAAAAGAGCGCTGCTGCGCCCTGTTGACTCTGTATCAGAAATACCATATATTGCAGAAATGGAAAAGGAGCTTTTTGAAAGGGCAAACAAGCTCGGCATAGGCCCTCAGGGACTTGGCGGAACAACCACCATATTAGGTCTTAATATTGAAACTTATGCAACACATATTGCAGGTCTGCCTGTTGCGGTAAATATAAGCTGCCACGTAACAAGGCATGGGAGCTGCGAATTATAATGAGCGAGCTTATGGGGCTTATTTTTAAGCTGGATTTTAAGGGACTTTTTATTACACCTACCGAAAACGGGCTTATTAAATTTTTCCGCTACGCCTTTGTAGGCGGTATTGCCTTTGTGGTTGATTATCTCTTTTTTGCAGCTGCGACAATTATACTGGGCGATAGCAGATTAAGCCTTAATATTGCGGTGGTAATGGGCTTTGTTGGCGGTATTATAACAAACTTTGTACTGTCAAAAAAGCTTGTTTTTACAGAAAATGCAAATGTAGGCAGCAAAATGGAGTTTATTGCCTACACAATAATAGGTATAATAGGCTGCCTTATAAATATGCTGCTTATGAATATTGCAGTAGGCATAATGCTGATAAATAAATATATTGCAAAGGTTATAGTTGCTCTTATTGTGCTTGTATATAATTACCTTGCAAGAAAAATATTATTGTATAAATAAAACAGAGGAAGAAAAATGAAAAACGTAATTATTATAGGCGCAGGCCCTGCAGGTCTTACGGCAGGCTATGAGCTTTTAAAAAGAAGTAAGGATTATAAAATAACAATTATTGAGGAAAGCAACGAAATAGGAGGTATTTCAAGAACGGTAAAGCATAACGGCAACAGAATGGATATAGGAGGCCACCGTTTTTTCTCCAAGGACGAAAGAGTTATGAAATGGTGGGGAGAGGTTATGCCTATACAGGGCGCTCCCTCTTATGATGATAAAAAGCTTGGCAGGGAAAAGCCGCTTGCAAAGGGCGGCCCCGACCCCGAAAAAGAGGACAGGGTTATGCTTGTAAGGCAGAGGGTATCACGTATTTACTACCTTAAAAAGTTTTTTGATTACCCTGTTTCAATGAAGATGCAGACCTTTAAAAATATGGGTCTTATACGCACAATAAAAGCAGGCTTCAGCTATCTTTATTCGGCAGTGTTCAAAAGAAAAGAGGACTGCCTTGAAAACTTTTATATAAACCGTTTCGGCAAAGTGCTTTACTCAATGTTTTTTGAGGGCTATACCGAAAAGCTGTGGGGCAGACATCCTCGTGAAATTTCGGCAGACTGGGGCTCACAGAGAGTAAAGGGACTTTCCATACTTGCGGTTATAAAGGATATGTTTTCAAAGCTGATACCAAACAAAAACCGTAAGGTTGAAACATCACTTATTGAGGAGTACATATATCCAAAGCTCGGCCCAGGTCAGCTTTGGGAAACAGTTGCAGGTGATATTGAAAATATGGGCGGCGAAATTTTAATGGAGGCGTCCGTTAAGAGAATTTTAAGCGAGGGCAATAAGGTAACAGGTGTTGTGTACACAAAAAATGGTGAGGAAATAACCTTAAACGGTGATATTGTAATATCCTCAATGCCTTTAAAGGATTTAACCTTAGGTCTTGGTGAGGCTGTACCTGCGGAGCCTATGAGAATTGCAAAGGGTCTGCCTTACAGGGATTATGTAACCGTAGGCATACTTACACACAAGCTCAACCTTAAAAATGAAACTGATATAAAAACTCTTAACAACATTGTACCCGACTGCTGGATTTATGTGCAGGATACGGGTGTTAAATTAGGCAGAATACAGATTTATAACAACTGGTCACCTTATATGGTTAAGGACCCTGACAATACGGTATGGATTGGTCTTGAATATTTCTGCGACGAGGGTGATGATTTCTGGAATATGTCAGATGAGGAGTGTATGTCCTTTGCGGCAGATGAGCTTGTAAAAATGGGCATTATATCCTCAAAGACAGATGTGCTTGATACCAACAGAATAAGGGTTAAAAAGGCATATCCCGCTTATTTTGATACCTATGATGAAATAGATACTCTTGTTGAATATATAAGCACCTTTGAAAACCTTTACTGTGTAGGACGTAACGGTCAGCACCGTTACAATAATATGGACCACAGCATGGCAACGGCGTTTGAAAGTGTTGATAATATTTTAAGCGGTAAAAAGGATAAGAAAAATATCTGGAATGTAAATACCGAAAAGGAATATCACGAGGAAAAATAAACAGGGGAGAAAAAAATGTCGTTTATTAACAAAATTGACAGATATATGGACAAGCATTATAAGGGTATATCAAGCGTAGGCTTTATATGTGCAGGTATAATTGTTGTACTTTTTTACATACTTGTATGCGGTAAGACAGAATTACATGCTGATTGTATGGATACAATTATGTGGGCTAACGCTACATTTGAGAGCGGCAGCCTGTTTAATAGTGATTTTGAGTATGCCTGTTTGCTGCCTTTTGGCGGTCAGCTCTTAATGCTGCCGTTTTTGTTTATTTTTGGTCTGTCATATAAGGTACATATTATAGGTATGCTGCTTTTTCTTGCAATATTTACTGCTGCACTTATTTATATGCTGCGTGGTATGGAATTATCATGGTTTAAAACGGGCAGTATTGTTTTTGCGGTGCTTATGATGACCTGTTCAAGTGCCAAGCTGAGGGAAATATTCTGGGGACATATAATTTATTACTCGCTTGGAATAATGTTTCTTTTTGTAGGTATGGGGCTTGCGGTAAGGCTTATTAAGCAGGATAAGCTTAAATTTAATATTATGTACGTAATATTATTTATATGGACAATGCTCTGTGCCATGGACGGTATTCAGGCAGTTACAATTTACATTCTGCCTCTTTGTGCCGCTCTTGCAGGCTATATTGCATTTGATTTTAATGAGCCGATTATAAGTGAAAAAAATAAATTAAGGCTTGTAAATACAGGCATTTTACTGCTTGCCATGATAATAGGCATGGTGATAATGCACTTTTTATCGGACGGTATTCCTCAGAAGTATGCAAATGCTTATTCCAACTTTAACAGCAAGGATAAATGGTTTGAAAATTTAAGTACGCTGTTAAGCTGTCATTATACCTTATTAGGTGTTGATGTTGACAGCAGTGTGCCTATTATGAGCTTTAAGGGCGTAATTAACATATTGAGAATTATATTTGCAACCATTGTGGCTGCTGCTCCATTTTTCGGTATTGCTTTTTATACAAAAATTAAAAACAATTATGTAAAAATGTTTGTAATATTATGTTTTGCCGTTTTCTTCCTTATTATGATAGGATGGGTATTCGGCAAAATATCGGGTGTAAACTGGCGACTTACTCCTATTGAGATTGTCGGTTTTATACTTACAATACTGCTTATCTTTGAACTTTGCTCGTCAGGCATTTATCAAAGGCTTGGTTTTGCAGTGCTTATACCTATAATAATATACTGTTTTATATCGGTATCAAATGTATTTGGCATTTCGTCCGACTATGAAAGCGAAAATAAAATTTTTAAGGAAATAAGCCTGCTTGAGGAAAACGGCTGTACCTACGGCTATGCAACCTTTTGGAATGCAAACCCAGTAACGGTGCTTACCGATAATAAAATTAAGGTAAGGAGTGCCGATGTTGAAAACGGTGAAATGGTTTTCAGAAATTATCAGAGTGATAAAAGCTGGTACAGCGGTGTAACCAAGCCTGATGAAAAGTATTTTATTTTGCTTACCGACGGTGAGTATAAGAATTTTAATGTAAATAAATATCCAGTTGAAAGAATAGTAAGCAAGGATAA
This sequence comes from uncultured Eubacteriales bacterium, assembly GCA_902495025.1. Lineage (GTDB taxonomy): Bacteria > Bacillota > Clostridia > Lachnospirales > CAG-274 > CALWRD01. The sequence continues at coordinate 10,967 of CABUWB010000008.1, read as the reverse complement.
TTTTGTTTTAATTATTTTAAATGAAAATATTGTTTTTAAATAATCGGAGGTAATACAATGAAGGTCAGTCTGACTACGCCTATTACAAGAGAGGACGCCCGAAAGCTGAAGGCGGGAGATATTGTTGAAATTACGGGTGTTATTTATACCGCAAGAGATGCGGCGCACAAGCGTATGCTTGAAAACCTTGACAAGGGTATAGCTCTGCCTGTTGATTTAACTAACCAGACAATATATTTTGCGGGCCCTGCACCTGCTAAGCCCGGTGAACCTATAGGCTCGGTAGGACCTACAACAAGCTACCGCATGGACGCTTACTCGCCACGCACAATAGAGCTTGGTCTTACCTGTATGATAGGCAAAGGTGCAAGGAGCAAAGAGGTTATTAATGCAATGATGCTGCATGGTGCGGTTTATATAGGTGCAGTAGGCGGTGCAGGCGCACTTATAAGCGAGTGTGTTAAAAAGTGCGAGGTAGTTGCTTATGACGACCTCGGCTCGGAGGCTATACACAGGTTAGAGGTTGAAAATTTTCCGGGTACTGTCATAATTGACAGCTGGGGCAATAATCTGTATGAGAGTGAGCCTCCAAAGTATGTAAAGGAATGATATGTCCCTGTATATAATACTTGAAATAAAGGGCAAAAAGGTTTAAAATAAACATATAATAACACATAGAAGGGGTGTTTAAATGAGTAATTTAAAGGTAGTTATACTTGCCGCAGGGCAGGGTACACGTATGAAGTCAAAGGTACCCAAGGTACTGCACAAGGTGCTTGATAAAACAATGGTGGACTATGTAATTGATGCGTCTTACGAGGCAGGTGCAGATGATATTTGCGTTGTTGTGGGTCATCAGTCTGCAATGGTTAAGGCTATGATTGGCACAAGGGTAAAATTTGCCCTGCAAAAGGAGCAGCTTGGTACGGGTCATGCAGTAATGCAGGCAGGCGACTTTATTAAGGACGGCAATATTCTTGTACTTTGCGGTGATACTCCTCTTATTACGGCAGAAACAATTAAGGAGCTTAACGAGCTGCATAATAAGGAAAACAATGATGTAACAGTTGTATCCATGCTTGTTGACAACCCTACTGGCTACGGCAGAATTGTGCGTGAGGACAATGACTTTGCACGCATTGTTGAGCAGAAGGATGCAACAGAGGAGCAGAAGAAAATCAAAGAGGTAAACTCTGGTGTTTATATCTTCAGGGCAGAGGCTCTTAATGACGCTTTCTCCAAGCTGACAAATAACAATTCACAGGGTGAATACTATCTTACAGATACGCTTGAAATTATTAAAAACGGCGGTGGCAGGGTTGATGTTATGGTTGCCTCTGATGCAGACGAGTTTCTTGGTGTAAACAGCAAGCTGCAGCTTGCACAGGCTACCGAGGTTATGAAGATGCGCATTAACACAGAGCACATGTTTAACGGTGTTACAATTATGAATCCCGAAAGCACTTATATAGGTAAGGACGTTAAAATTGAGCCTGACACAATCATTTATCCAGGCTGTATGATTGAGGGTAAAACGGAGATTGGCACAGACTGTCTTATCGGCCCTAACTGCCGTATTCAGTCATCGGTAATTCACAATGGCGTTATTATTCAGTCCTCCTTCCTTATTCAGGCAGAGGTTGACAATTATACAACAGTCGGTCCATTTGCTTATTTAAGACCAAACTCAAAGATTGGCGAGCATGTAAGGATTGGTGACTTTGTTGAGGTTAAAAATTCGACAATTGACGACGGCACAAAGGTAAGCCACCTTACTTATGTGGGCGACTCTGATGTCGGAAAATGCGTAAACTTTGGCTGTGGCACTGTTACCGTAAACTATGACGGTAAAAACAAGTTCCGCTGCAAGATTGGCGACAATGTATTTATAGGCTGTAACTCAAACCTTGTTGCACCTGTTGAAATAGGTGATAATGCCTATACTGCCGCAGGCTCTACAATTACAAAGGACGTGCCTGAGGGCTCGCTTGCCATAGCACGTTCAAGACAGGATAATAAAGAGGGATGGAGAAATAAATCGGGTAAGTAAGAGAGGTGTTTTTATGAAATATATAAAGTTACTATTTTTAATAGCTGCTTTTTGTATTATAAACACTATTTCGGCTTTTGCTGCCTATACCACAATTTCCCTGCAAAGTGCAGTTTTGCAAAACAATAATATAGTTATAAAGGGTAAAATTGAAAATGCTGTTGAAAATCAGCAGATTACGATTATGGCTACTGATGTTTATAATGATAGCTATAATAAGAACGGTATATTTTATATTGACCAGCAGGACGCTGAGCTTAATGAAAGCGGTGCGTTTACTGTCAGCTTTAATATAAGCAAGGTATTGTCAAATGAGAGTGTTTATATTGTAAGGGTTGGCGGAACAAATATAAATACGCCTGCACAGATGATTATTACAACAGGTGATGAAACCAAAATTCTGCTTGGTGATGTAAACCTTGATGGTCTGATTACTGCCGATGATGCGGCTATTACCCTGCAGGAGGTGCTTTACCACCTTGAATATCTTACCGAAAAGCAGCTTGCTGCAATGAAGGTTACAAAGAGTGATGTAATTACGTCCGACAATGCGGCAAATATACTTGTAAAGGCACTTAACAGCATGTATATATTCCCTGTGGAACAATAATTTATGAGGATAAGACTATGGATAAAATTAAAGTAATGAGTATCTTTGGCACAAGACCGGAGGCTACCAAAATGGCACCTCTTATTAATGCCATGGAAAAGTGTGATGATATTGAGCAGATTGTGTGTGTAACAGCACAGCACAGACAAATGCTTGACCAGGTGCTTGAAATTTTTAATCTGCACCCAGACTATGACCTTGATATTATGACACAGCGTCAGACGCTTACTGATATTACAACTCGTGCCCTTCAGGGACTTGAGGGTGTTATGAAAGAGGCTAAGCCCGACCTTGTGCTTGTGCATGGTGATACAACAACCACCTTTGCAGGCAGCCTTGCAGCCTTCTATAGTGAGATTAAGTTAGGTCATGTTGAGGCAGGTCTGCGTACCTACGACAAATACCAGCCATTCCCCGAGGAAATGAACAGACGTCTTACAGGCGCTATGGCTGATTTGCACTTTGCACCTACTCCGCTTGCTAAGGAGCACCTTTTAAAGGAAAATATTGACCCTGAAAATATCTTTATTACTGGTAATACGGCTGTCGATTGTTTAAAGACAACTATTCAGCCTGATTTTAAGTTTGATGTGGAGCTGCTTAATAATATCGACTATAAGAACAAGAGAGTTATTACAATGACTGCCCACAGACGTGAAAACCTCGGTGAGCCATTAGAAAATATCTGCAAGGCAGTGTTAAGGCTTGTTGAGGCTTATGATGATGTTGAGGTTGTTTATGCGGTACACTTTAACCCTGCCGTAAGAGAGGTTGCAAACAGAGTACTTGGCGGACATGACAGAATACACCTTATTGACCCGCTGGATATTAAGAATATGCACAACCTTATGAATTTAAGCTATATGGTTATGACTGACAGCGGTGGATTACAGGAGGAAGTTCCTTCTATGGGTAAGCCCGTACTTGTACTGCGTAATGTAACCGAGCGCCCAGAGGGTGTTGAGGCAGGTACACTTAAACTTGCAGGTGTAAATGAGGACGAAATTTTTGCACAGGCTTGCGAGCTGCTTGATAATAAGGATGTTTACAATGCAATGGTAGCAAGTAAAAATCCTTTTGGCGACGGTTATGCGGCTGAAAGAATAGTTGAGGCTATACGCTATTACTTTGGTTTGAGAAAAGACAGACCTGAGGATTATTAAGAGCATTTTGATTAAAAGGAGATGTTTCACGTGAAACATCTCCTTTTTTTATATAATTGTTTCACGTGAAACAATAGAAAATCTGTTCATTAGTTATAAAATAAAAAAGTCAATATCAAAATAAAATAATATTTAACAAAAATAAGAAAGATATATTCAAAATTTTTTAATAATATTTTAATTTAAAATTGTTTCACGTGAAACAGTTTTGTGGTATAATAAATTTAAGATAAATTTTTACATAAGATAAATTTAAAGGAAAGGGATAGCTATGGGACGTGTAATAGCAATAGCCAACCAGAAGGGCGGCGTTGGTAAAACTACAACAGCTATTAACTTATCTGCTGCACTTGCCGCAAAAAATAAGCGTGTACTTCTTATTGACTCTGACCCACAGGGTAATGCAACTACGGGTCTTGGTATCAATAAAAATCAAGTTGAAACTACCTTTTATGACCTGCTTATGGATAATGCGGACTTTATAGATACAAAGGTGAGGGTTGAACTTTTTAACTCGCTTGATATACTGCCAACTGATATTCAGCTTGCAGGTGCGGAGATAGAGCTGATTGATGTTGATAATAAGCAGTACATACTTAAAAATATACTTAACAAAAACTGCGTCAGAGAACTTTACGACTATGTAATAATAGACTGTCCGCCATCGCTCAATATACTTACGCTTAATGCGCTTGTTGCAGCTGATGAGGTGCTTATACCTTTACAGTGTGAGTTTTTTGCAATGGAGGGTTTAAGCCAGTTTATGCACACCTACAATTTGGTTAAGAAAAAGCTGAATTCGGCAATTAAAATTGACGGTGTTGTATTTACCATGTACGACTCACGTACTAATCTGTCAATGCAGGTGGTGGAAGAGGTTAAAAAGTTTATGGGTAATACATATATGTATTCCATTGTACCAAGGGCGGTGCGTGTAGGTGAGGCACCAAGTCATGGTCTGCCTATAAATTTATATGACCCTAAATGCCCTGCAACAGATGCTTACGATATACTTGCAGATACAATTGACGAATTATAAAAGGAGCTAAAAAAATGCCAAAGAAAATATCGGGACTTGGCGGCAGAGGTGTAAGTGCCCTGTTTGGTGAGGAAAATATAGAGGTTTCCTCAAACGAAAGCAGCGATAAGTCCTTAATTGAGGTTAGTATTAATAAAATTGATAATAATAAGGAGCAGCCACGTAAGATTTTTGATGATGAAAGCCTTATGGAACTTGCACAGAGTATTAAGGAGGTTGGTATATTACAGCCCCTTACCGTAAAGGAAGTACCTAACGGCTATGAAATTATAGCAGGTGAAAGGCGCTGGAGAGCTGCAAGGCTTGCAGGCTTATCCACAGTGCCCGTTATTGTTAAAAACATGGGAGAGCTTGAAATACTGGAGGCTGCACTTATTGAAAATCTCCAGAGAGTAGACTTAAACCCTATGGAGGAGGCTCAGAGCTATAAAAAGCTCTCTGTTGACTTTAATTTAAGCCAGGAGGAAATTGCAAACAAGGTTGGTAAAAGCAGGGCTGTTGTTGCAAATGCAATGCGCCTTTTAAAGCTTGATTCAAGAGTACAGGACTTTGTGCGTGAGGGCAGATTATCCAACGGACATGCAAGAGCCTTACTTGGTATCAATGATGAAAATGTGCAGTATGAGCTTGCTGAAAAGGTAATTGAGGAAGAATTAAGCGTAAGAGAAACCGAGGAGCTTGTAAAGGCATACAATGAGCCTAAGACAGAGGAGCAGACCAAAAAGATTACGGGAATAAAGGACCCCGAGGCTGTGAGGGCATATCTTGCACTTGCCAAGGATTTAAAGTCTGTGCTTGGTGCCAAGGTTAATATAAAAAACGGCAAAAATAAGGGTAAGATTGAAATTGAATATTACTCTGATGATGAGCTTGAAAGACTGGTAGGTCTTATAAAGACAATTGGTTAATAATGTTTCACGTGAAACAATTTAGTATAAAAGGAGAAATTTAAGTGATAGAAACAATTAAAGCATATCTGCCTTATGCGGTGGCAGCGTTAATTGTACTTAACGTGGCGCTTATATTTATAATTGCCTACTATATTAATAAGGTAAACAGGCTCAGAAGGCGTTTTGAGCGTTTTATGAATCCAAACAGCAAAAATCATAATGTTGAAACTATGCTGCTTGACAATATAAAGCTCATAAATGAGGTAAGGGCTGTTAATGATAGAATTAAAATAGAACAGAACTACATAAACAACCGCCTTAAAACCTGTATACAGTATATGGGTATTGTAAGATATAATACCTTTGAGGATGTCGGCGGTGACCTCTCCTATGCAATAGCTCTTATGGATGAGGATAAAAACGGCGTTGTACTTAACTCTCTTTATTATAGAGAGGGCTGCTATACTTACGGCAAGCCGCTTATAAACGGCGAAAGCAAGTATCAGCTTAGCGAGGAAGAACAGCAGGCAATTGATAAGGCAATAGCAGGTGTACAAAAACCAAAGGAAAATAAAAGAGCAGAAAGAAAGAAAATTATATTTAAAAACAGAAAAGCAAAAAAACAGGAGCAGCCTAAGGGTGATAGTATGATTACTAAAAACAGCAAAAGAAGTAACGAGGTTGCCGGAGCCTGATTTTACATATTTCGATAAGGCAGTTTTGCCGTATTACTATCTACAAAAGTATTGGCACCATAAATTTTATATAAACGTGTCGATTTAAAACAAAAAACCTCTGTACAAAGCATATACAGAGGTTTTTTGATTGCAGCTTTGGGGGAATGAAAGCTGCGTCAAACAAAAAACAGGAAGTATCGGTGCAAATCACCGACTTATCCCCGGGCTATAAAAACCCGAAAGCCAAAAAAATAATGAGGGGGTAAGAAACTCCATTGCTCCTTACATAGTTAAGTATTACCATATCGGATATATTTATACATAAATTAAGGTAAATTTTGAAAAAACACTTGAATTATTTTTTCACTGTGGTATAATAATATTGTTGATGAATTTACTTTCATATTATATAAGCGCTTGAGGAAGAATAAGCCGTTGTAAGCCTTTACAGAGAGTCTGCGGTTGCTGCAAGCAGATAAAGGTAAATCGGCAGTCCACCTTCCGAGCTTTTTGGGTGATAAATCCAAAGGGTGTGCCCTTTACAGCACAACAGAGTGGCATACATCACGTATGCAATTTGGGTGGCAACACGGTTATAACCCGTCCCTGTTTTATGGGACGGGTTTATTTTTTATTATCAGGAGGAAACACAATGTTAGACATTAAATTTGTAAGGGAAAATCCCGAAATAGTTAAGCAGAACATCAAAAACAAGTTTCAGGACAATAAGCTGGAGCTTGTAGATAAGGTAATTGAGCTTGATGCACAGGTAAGAGCTGCACAGCAGGAGGCTGACGGTCTGCGTGCTGACCGTAAAACTCTTTCCAAGCAGATTGGCGCACTTATGGGTCAGGGCAAAAAGGACGAGGCAGAGGCTGTTAAGGCACAGGTTGCCGCAAGTGCTGACCGTCTTGCAGAGCTTGAAACAAAGGAAACAGAACTGCGTGCCGAAATAACAAAAATTATGATGACCATACCAAACATCATTGACCCAAGCGTACCTATCGGTAAGGACGACAGTGAAAATGTTGAGCGTGAAAAGTTCGGCGAGCCTGTTGTACCCGATTTTGAGGTACCATATCATACAGATATTATGGAGCGCTTTGACGGTATCGACCTTGACAGTGCAGGTCGTGTTGCAGGCAACGGTTTCTACTATTTAATGGGTGATATTGCAAGGCTGCACAGCGCAGTTATCTCTTATGCAAGAGATTTTATGATTGACAGAGGCTTTACCTACTGCGTACCTCCTTTTATGATTAGGAGCAACGTGGTAACAGGTGTTATGAGCTTTGCAGAAATGGACGCAATGATGTATAAAATTGAGGGTGAGGACTTATACCTTATCGGTACATCTGAGCATTCCATGATTGGTAAGTTTATAGACCAGATTGTTAAGGAGGACGAGCTGCCAAAAACTCTTACCAGCTATTCACCATGTTTCCGTAAGGAGAAGGGTGCGCATGGTATAGAGGAGAGAGGCGTTTACCGTATCCACCAGTTTGAAAAGCAGGAAATGATTGTTGTTTGTAAGCCTGAGGACAGCCCTATGTGGTTTGATAAGCTCTGGCAGAACACAGTTGACCTTTTCCGCTCACTTGATATACCTGTAAGAACACTTGAATGCTGCTCGGGCGACCTTGCAGATTTAAAGGTTAAGTCTGTTGACGTTGAGGCATGGTCTCCAAGACAGAAGAAATATTTTGAGGTAGGCAGCTGCTCCAACTTAGGCGATGCACAGGCAAGACGTCTTAAAATCAGAGTTGCGGGCGCAGACGGTACAAAGTACTTTGCACATACTCTTAACAACACTGTTGTTGCTCCACCTCGTATGCTTATAGCTTTCCTTGAAAATAACCTTAACGCTGACGGCAGCGTTAATATTCCAGAGGTTTTAAGACCCTATATGGGCGGTAAGGATAAGCTTATCCCTAAAAAGTAATCAATTTTAAAGGCTGACAAAGAACTGTCAGCCTTTTTCTTGTATTGTAAAAAAATAAAGGTGCGGAAAAATCCACACCTTTATTTTTAATTATTAATCCTCGTATCTTGAAAGACCAAGCTCTATCAGCTTATCAACAAGCTCCTCTGTTGAATAGCCTGCCTCATTAAACAGCATGGGGTACATACTGATAGCGGTAAAGCCGGGGAGGGTATTTATCTCATTAAAGATAACCCTGTTTGTATCATTTTCAAGGAAAAAGTCAACTCTTGAAAGTCCCTTGCCGTCAAGCGCTTTAAAAATCTTAACAGCGTCCTCACGTATTTCCTCTGCTTTATCGGCAGGAATATCGGCAGGGAGAACTGTTTTTGAATCCTTATTATTATACTTTGCGTCAAAATCATAAAATTCGGCAGCGGCAAGTATTTCACCAACAACAGACGCCTGTATCTCATTATTGCCGAGTACGCCGCATTCAAGCTCACGTCCGTTTATATTTTCCTCATCCTCTATGGTGCGGTCCTCCTATTCGTCAATCCACAAGCCGTCAAGCAGCTCGTCTTTATTATGTGCCTTTGTAATGCCTACGGACGAGCCTGCACAGGCAGGCTTAACAAAGCATGGATAACCACATTCAGCCTCAATTTTATCAATGCAGCTTTGTGCATCGCCCTCAAGCTGACTGCGGTAAATAACGGTGTACTTAGCCTGCGATATACCTATTGAGTCTGCAATAATTTTGGTGTAAGCCTTATTCATGCTGACAGCAGAGGAAAGCACGCCGCAGCCTACATAAGGCAGCTTTGCAAGCTCTAAAAGACCCTGTATTGTACCGTCCTCGCCGTATGCGCCATGCAGTACGGGGAACACGAGGTCAACAGGAATATTTTTAACCTTGTCACCTACAATTCTTAAAAGACCTGCGTGTGTAGTGTCCGGACTTAATATACAATTAGTTGCATATTTTTCCCAACCATTAGTATTTATATTTTCAACGGGGCCGTCATATAAAAGCCACTCGCCGTTTTTTGTGATATATACGGGCAATACGTAATACTTTTCCGTATTCATATTTGAAATTACCGTAGCAGCACTTATCTTGGATACGTCATGCTCAGAGGACTGACCGCCGAAAAGCACAGCTATTGTTTTCTTATTCATTTAATTCACTTCTTTCATAAAAAATTTGCATACAGCTATTTTATCACCTTTTTTATACTATTACAATATAGTATATTGATAAAATTTAAAAAATGAGCAAATCCCATCACTCTAAATTCTCAATCCGCTTTATAAAGTCCGCTGCGCTTGCATCGCTTGGCATTCTCCAGTCGCCCCTTGGACTAAGGCTTACAGAGCCGACCTTCGGACCGTCGGGAATACAGGAACGCTTGAACTGCTGTGAGAAAAATCTCCAGTAGAAATTGCGCAGCCATTTAAGCAGGGTTGCGTCATCATATTTATTTTTGAATGCCATTTTGGCAAGGAAAAATATCTTTTCGGGTGGAAATGCCTGTCGCATCATATTATATAGGAAGAAATCGTGCAGCTCGTAGGGGCCGACAACGTCCTCGGTAATCTGCGCAATATTTCCGTTTTCATCGGGCGGAAGCAGCTCGGGTGATACGGGTGTGTCAAGCACGTCAAGCAGTACCTCTTTAAGTACGGCATTGTCGGTATAGTCTGCCGTATATTTAATAAGATACTTTACAAGCGTTTTGGGGATTGAGCAGTTTACGCCGTACATACTCATGTGGTCGCCGTTGTAGGTTGCCCAGCCGAGGGCAAGCTCGCTCAAATCGCCCGTACCTATAACAAAGCCCCTGTACTTGCCTGCAAGGTCCATAAGCACCTGCGTTCTCTCCCTCGCCTGACAGTTTTCGTAGGTGAGGTCGTGTGTGTCGGGGTTTTGTCCTATATCGGCAAAGTGCCGCTCAACCGCAGGCGCAATATTTACCTCCATAAAGGTAGTGCCAAGCGCATTACACAAGGTAACGGCGTTGGAATGTGTCCTTTCGGTTGTGCCAAAGCATGGCATGGTTACGGTGATAATGCCCTTTTTGTCAAGCCCTGCAAGCTCAAATGCTCTTGCGGTAATTATAAGTGCAAGGGTGGAGTCAAGTCCGCCGCTTATTCCGATAACAACATTTTTTGCGCCAACGTGCACAAGTCTCTTTTTAAGACCGAGTGCCTGAATGTCCATAATCTCACGACAGCGGCTCTCCCTTTCCTCATCGTTTGAGGGTACAAAGGGGTGAGGGTCAACAAAGCGATTAACAGCGGCATTATTTGGCACAAAGTCAAAGCTGATTACGGTATAACCGTCCGTATCTGCGGTAAAGGTGGTGTTTTTGCGCCTTTCCGAAACAAGCCTGTCCACGTCAATATCGGCAAAGATAATTTCATTTTCAAAACGGCGGCTTTCGGCAAGCACAATGCCGTTTTCGCATATAAGGTTATGACCCGAAAAAACGACGTCGGTGGTAGACTCACCCTCGCCTGCACAGGCATAGATGTAGCCTGCAATCAGCCTTGCGGATTGATTTTGTACAAGGCTTTTTCTGTATGCAGCCTTGCCTGTTATCTCGTTGCCGGC
>CABUWB010000007.1 GCA_902495025.1 uncultured Eubacteriales bacterium | reverse complement strand
CATTGTAGAGGGATATGTTTAAAGAAAAACAGAAAGCTGTATTGAGGCAATGACGGAGATGGGAGCTGCACTTTCCGAGGCTGCGGATTATAATGAAGGCGAGTCCTTTTATATAGTTACCAGACCTGAAAATGTAAGATACTCAAAGGAGCCTGTGGCAGGCTTTGAGCTTTATGCCAAGGTAAAGGAATTTATTTACGTAGGCAATATCATTAAAACTATATTTACCTTATCTAACGGTCAGGAGATAAAAATGAACCGTATGAAAAAGGATAAAGAGCTTGCTGTTGGAGATTGTATTTACCTTTACTGGGAGCCTGAGGAATCGGTTGCGGTGGCAAGTGAAACCAACAGTCTTATGAAGCTGCTTAACGACAACCAGAAGGAGGACGAGGTAAATGGATAAAAGCAAAAAGAAATTCAGCCCCCGCAATTTAATGGTTATGGCAACAGTCGGACCAATATCAATATGGATGATTTTATTCGTTATCTGTCCTATCTTATACGTATTTTTTATAAGCTTTATGCAAAGGGGTAGGTTAAGCGGAATTAAAATGATTCCTACATATATAAATTATGTCAATATTTTAAACCCCACATATTTAAAGGTGGTTTATCAGTCGGTATTTATAGCACTGGGTACAACGGTGTTCTGCCTGCTGCTGGCATACCCACTGGCATATCTTATCAACAAAAAGAAAAAATATGCAGGTACACTTATGACCCTGCTGATGATTCCTTTTTGCTGCAGTACACTTATTAAGTGTTACAGCTTTGTACTGCTGTTAAATGCAAATGGTGTTGTAAACAGCTTTTTAAGAAAGTTTAACCTTATTGAAAGCTCCATTCAGTTTTTGTATAACGACAAAATGACAATGGTCGGCATGGTTTACTGTCTGCTGCCGTTTGCGGTGCTGCCACTGTATACATCTATTGAAAAGCTGGATTTCAGCCTGATTGAGGCATCTCAGGATTTAGGGGCAAAGTTCAGGACAACCTTTACAAGGATTATTCTTCCGCTGACGGCACCTGGAATTTTTGCAAGCGTCATTATGGTATTTATTCCGTCTTTGGGATATTACATGGTATCTGATATTTTAGGCGGAGGCAGCAGCCTTATTATAGGTACTCTTATTAAAAATCAGTTTACAACAGCAAGAAACTGGCCCTTTGGAGCAGCACTCTCAATTGTGCTTATTATACTGACTCTGCTTATGCTGTTTATATACAGCAGATTTGGAGATATGGATGAGCTGGGAGGTGGATTCTGATGAACAAAATAGAAAAGAAAAACCTGCGCAATAACAGGCTCGGTAATTTATATATTGTGTTGTTTTATATCTTTATTTACCTGCCTATATTGGTTACAGTTGTTTTTTCCTTTAATAATCAGGATTCAAATACAAACTGGGTAGGCTTTACCACAAAATATTATATTAAGCTCTTCCATGATGGAGATATGTGGCAGGTATTGTTAAATACATTAATTGTCAGCTTTGGTGCTACAATTATTGCCGTAATAGTGGGTACGCTTGGCGCATTTGGTCTTGTACGTTACTCCTTTAAAGGTAAAAGAGTTATCAATAATGCTCTTATAATACCTATGGTCATACCTGAAATTGTACTGGCGGTTGCGCTTTTGTCCATGTACACAGCAACAAATTTTAAGCTGGGATACGGCACAATGATAATAGGTCTGGCAACACTTACAGTACCTTTTGTTATAACAACGGTAAAGTCAAGGCTTGTAGGCTTTGATGAGTCCATTGAGGAGGCGTCTATGGATTTAGGTGCAAACAGACGCAAAACCTTTATGAAAATAACAATGCCCATGATTATGCCCGCTGTATTTTCGGGCGGTTTTCTTGCATTTTCTCTTGCGCTGGACGATTTGATTATTGCCAACTTTGTTTGCGGTAATAACACAATGACACTGCCTATCAAGATTTACTCAAAGGTAAAGTCGGGTGTTAACCCCGAATTAAATGCACTGTCTACTATAATTATGGTATTTTGTCTTGTATTTTATATAGGATACAAGCTTGTAATACATCAAACTAATAAAAATGATTAAGTGAAAGCGAGGTAAAAAGTATGAAGAAAAAATTATTGGCTTTAGGAATGTCGCTGATGCTTGCTATGGCATCACTTTGCGGCTGTTCAACAGGAGAAACTGCAGCAGAGGGCGAAAGCGCCGAAGCGCCTGCAGAAAGTGTCGAGGCATCGGCAGAGGATTTGTCTGATACAGATAAGGAGCTTAACATCTATATCTGGACAGAGTATATTACTGATGAGGCTATTGAGGGCTTTGAAGAAGAGTATGGTGTTAAGGTAAATGTTTCCTACTTTACATCTGCCGAGGAAATGCTGTCAAAGCTGGTTGCAAGTGCGGAGGGTACATTTGATATTATTCAGCCTACCGACGACCAGGTGCCCGCTATGATTGAGGAAGGTCTTATTGAAAAAATAGACTATTCCAATATTCCTAATATGAGTCAGATAGACGAAACATTTTTACACTGCAGCTTTGATCCTAATCAGGAATATACAGTACCATATATGTCAGGCTATCAGCTTATAGGTTATAATAAGGAAACCTGCCCTATTGAAATTGACAGCTTAGATGATTTGGCTGACACTGCTTTAAAGGACCAGCTTGTATTTATCACCTCCGAGCGTCACGTTATGGGTACAGCTCTTGCTTCTCTCGGATATGACCCTAATACAACAGACGAAAACGAGATTAAGGAAGCTGCTGAGCTTTTAATGAAGATTAAGGATAACATTAAGGTATTTGACGGAGACTCTCCAAGAAAAGAGCTTTTAAACGGCGAGTGTTCTGCGGGCTTCCTCTATGGCGGCGATTTAACTATTGCTATGATGCAGGAGCCTGATAAGTTTGGTGTTGCACAGATTGATACAGGCTATAATGTTGGTACACAGCAGTTCTGTATTCCGACAGGCTCACCTCATAAAAAGCTTGCTGAGCAGTTTATCAACTATATCCACGAGCCAAAGGTAATGGCACAGATTACAGAGGTATATCCTTATGTTTGTGTAAACAAGGGCGCAATGGAGTTTGTTACTGAGGAATACAAAAACTGTACATCACTTAACCTTGACGAGAGCTTAAAGAAAAATCTTTGGGAGCTTAAGGATGTAGGTGACGCAATTACAATTTATGACCAGTACTGGTCAGAGTTTATGGCAGAATAAATCACTTCTGTATATACAGGTGCAGGCTGAAAATAATTTTAGAAAGAGGCATGATAAAAGGATATAACGAGGTGGTTTAATGCGTGCATACGAATTAAGTGCAGATGGTATTATGGACCTTGGTAATCAGTACAGACTGCTGCTCCGTTCTGAAAAGGCGGAGCGGCAGCGTGTGATTACAAATGTTGACGGAATATATCTATGGGAACATAACGGTACAAGATTTACCGATTTATGTTCCCAAAAATTTAACCTGACTATGGGCTACAGCGATACTGAAATTGCACAGGCAATAGAAAAACAGATTGGTATTAACCCCTATATAGGTGAAAATAATCTTGTGGATATTGAGGCAGAATATATGAGATGTATTCTAAAATATGTTCCTTCCAATTTAAAAAGAGTGCATTTTTCCGACAGCTATATTTTGGCGGTATACCAGCTCATTAAAGCAGTAAGAAAGTATACGGGGCGCAATAAGATTATCCGTATTTCTTCACTGATGTATGATATGACAAAGGATTTGTCGGAGAAGGATATTGTCTGTATTAAAAACCCCGAGGGATATATGACAAAGGCTGATTTTACGGATATGGTAATAGGTGAAATTATTGCGGCGCAGCCTGATGCTGTTGCGGCGGTGATTGTTGAAACATTGCCGTATCTGCATAATGCCATGATTGATACGGCTTTTGTTGAGCATTTGGATATGTTTTGCAAAAACAACGGCATTATGCTTGTGCTTGATGAGGCAATCAGCGGCGGCGGACGTTTGGGTGATTTCTTTATAAGTAAAAGCCTTAACTGCAAACCCGATGCCATACTGTTTTCCGATACCTTAACGGGTGGTTATGTTCCCTTTGGCGGCTTTTTTGCGGGCGATACACTGGCTGATTTTATACGTGAGGCATATTGCAGGGGCGAGTATAACCGTAATAGCTTTTCAATTGCTTTTGCTGCAGGTATTGCAATGCTGAACGAGCAGGAGAAAATGAAAATTTCAGACCATGTCAATATGGTCGGCTGCACTTTGGAAGAACTGCTTTGCATTATTAAGGATAAATATCCGTTTGTTTCATATATTACAGGAAAAGGTTTGTTTTACTGTATTCACTTTGACGCAAAATTTTTTGGGGAGAATGCAGAGCAAATAAAAAAGTCAATTCATAATAAAAGAATGTTTGTAAAATTTTCGGATAATACTCTGATAATTGCACCGCCGCTTATCACAAAGCAGGAAATCCTTGACGCTTTTGTAAATGCAATAGATGCGGTGCTGCATGGTTTAACCGAATAAAATAAGGAGGTTAGTGATGAAGGAATTAACAATGTATATAAGACCTGATAAACTGGAAACCGTAAAAGAAATTTTACGTGCCAAGGGCTGTCATGGAATGTCTGTTATGAGTGTTATGGGCTGCGGTATTCAGGACGGTGATTTGGAGGTTGGTACAAGGACCGAGTACAAGGGCAATGTTATCAACTTAATTCCTAAAATTAAGGTGGAGGCTGTTGTACGTGAAGAGGTGGCAGAGGATATTCTGTTTGAAATTCACGAAAAGCTTTCAACAGGTAATCCGGGTGATGGCAAGGTGTTTGTAAAGCATGTTGAAAATGCAATGCGTGTAAGAACAGGTGAGCGTGGCAGTAAGGTGCTGTAAGTCTTACTGTGCAGTCTGCTGTTCGGAATGAGAGGTAGTATGTTTGCAGATTTAGTTTTATTGGGAAACAGAATATTTGACGGTACGGGTTCACAGCCTTTTAGCGGCGGTATTGCCGTTGTGGGCAACAAAATTGCAAGGGTTGCTGACAGGGGGACGATAAAAGAGTTTATAGGTCCTGAAACAAAGGTTATGGATTATGATGATGAACTTATAATGCCGGGCTTTCACGATGGACATATGCACTATTTTATCGGTGCGCTTGCTGCCAGCAGTTATGTTCTGGATTTGAGTACGGCAAAAACCGCTGAGGAATGTGCAGAAATGGCGGGAGCTTATGCCAAAGAAAATCCTGAAAAAAATTATGTGTACGGAATAGGCTGGTTTTCGCACGACTGGATAAACGATACCGTACCCACAAAGGAGCTTTTGGACAGGTATGTTGCAGATAGACCCGTTGTACTTTGCTGCAGTGATTTGCATACATACTGGCTTAACTCAAAGGCTTTGGAAATGTGCGGCTATACAAAGGAGTCGGCTTTTTCCGTTGGCGAGCTGGAAAAAAATAACAACGGAGATTTAACAGGACTTGTGCTGGAAATTGAGGCAGGTGCAAAAATACTTGATATGATGATGAGCAGCTACTCACCACAGGAAAAGGAGCAAATGCAGCTTGATTTTCAGAAAAAACTTGTTGCCTGCGGAATTACCTCAACCTGTGATATGGCTTGTGAGCTGACGGCGTTAAAGGAAAAGGATAATTACAGGGTGGCGTATGATATTGCAGATGCGGGCAAGGCTATGGTGCGTCTGTTTATTTATCCAAGCCTTGGCAATACGGGCGATTTTTCAGAGGTGAAAAAACTGCGTGAGCAGTATAATAGCCCCTTTGTAAGAATAAGCGGCTTAAAGCAGTTTGTGGATGGTGTTACAACCACATGGACAGGCTGGCTTTTGGAGCCGTATCTGGATGCACCTGACACCTGCGGCGCTCCGTTTTTGCCAAAGGAGCTGTTCAGGGAGCTTATTTTAAAGGCTAATAAAGAGGGATTCAGGGTAAGGCTTCACACTTTGGGTGATGCTGCAATCCGTATGGCGCTGGATATATTTGAGCAGTCCAAAGCCGTAAATCCTCAATTTACACAAAGTAATACCGTAGAACATGTGGAGGCGCTGCATCCCGATGATTTGCCGAGATTTTTAAAGACGGGTACAATTGCATCTATGCAGCCTGAGCATCTTATTCTGGAGCGCATGGAAAAGCTTGACCGTATCGGGCTTGAACGCTGCCGCTATGAATGGCCGTTTAAGTCCTTGGAAAAGGCAGGTGCTACACTTGCCTTTGGAACGGATTATCCTGTTGTGGATTTTAAACCCTTTAGCAGTATATATGCCTCTGTGGCAAGGCTTTTTCCGGAGGGCGGAGCTGCAAGCGTAAATCAGGATGAGGTACTTTCCATGGCTGAAACGCTGAAGGCTTACACCTATGGCAGTGCATGTGCCAACGCTGTTGAAAATGAGGTTGGTACTTTAAAAGAGGGTATGCTTGCAGATATTATTGTTTTGGACAGGGATTTGTTTAATATTCCACATAATGAAATAAAATCAACAGAGGTGCTGGTTACTATATCCGATGGTAGGATTGTGTATACCGCATTTGACTAATGAGGATAAAAATCCCCTGCTTCTGGATGAGCAGGGGATTTTTGCGTTGAATATGTTTGCGAATATTTGTGTATTTTGTTGAAATTGAGCAGTCATAGAATTAAGGAACCTCTGATTAATTAATCTTTTACAGTTTTGGCTTAAATTCCTCATACCATCCTCAAATTATCTTGATGCAGATTTTCTGCTACGGCTGCGGCAATTTTCGTCAGTCTGAGGAATTTAATCTCAAACCTATTTTAGTGAATTAATCATTGTTTCCTTAAATCTTCTCTAACAGTTCAGATGGTTCGAGTACAGGAACATCAAGAGATATAAAAGCCCTTTTATTTCGGGTTATAATGTAATCGCACTGGATGTTTTTAGCGCAAACCGCCAATAGACAATCTTCAAAATCTTTAGCCTTTTTCTGATAAGCCGACAGTACATCGTTATTTGTTACACTGCACACTTTTACAATTTCAAGGATTTTTCCAAGTGAGTGGTATGCAATCTCGTTGCTATGGGTGTATTTACGTACTATATAAAAAATGTCTGTTATACAGGAGGCGGAAACGAATCCATTAAGCTTGTGCTCCTCACAAAGACTTAACACCTTTGCTGAATCCTCAACAAAAGGCTCCCGTTCAAGTAAAACATCAAAAAAAATGTTTGTATCACAAATTATCTTCATACTTTGATAAACGCTCCTCTCTGATAGACTTAATATCTAGGTCAGCTGGAGCAGTTTTAAGCATGCCACGCAGTGAATCAACAGCACTAATTTGAGGATTTATTACTTTTGCTATAGTTTTGCCATTTCGCGTTATGAAAATATCCTCCTGAGCAATCATGTCAAGGTATTTTCCAAAGTTGGTCTTAAATTCTGTTGCTGTAACTATCATAAAAAAGCCTCCTTTCACCTATTCCTTATATTTATTATACGCTGTTTGTAAGATAAAATCAATGTTAATCGTTCGATTTAATAAAAAATACTGAAAAAAATCGCTCGATTAATGGATGACGTGCCATATTTAAAACTAAAAAATATCTTATGCTAAGGATTTCTCTAACAGTATTTCGTAGGCTGCAACCATAAATCATAAAATAACACTTGACTTAGAGTTAACTCCAAGTTATATAATTAATTAAAAGCTAAACGGAGGTGAGATAGTGACTATAAAGGAAGTAAGTGAAAAATACAACATTCCGCAGGATACGCTGCGATATTATGAGCGTGTGGGTGTTATTCCTGCGGTAAAAAGAACGAAAAGCGGAATACGTTGCTACACTAACGAGGACCTTGGCTGGGTTGAAAATGCTATATGTATGAGGAGTGCGGGTCTGCCGATAGAGGTGCTTATTGAATATTTAAGGCTATATCAGGAGGGGGATGCCACAATTCATGCAAGGCTTGAGCTGTTATCCTCGCAAAGGGAAGTGCTGCTTGAGCAGAAGAAAAAGCTGGAGGAAACTATTTCAAGACTTAACTACAAAATAAGCAGATATGAGCT
Organism: uncultured Eubacteriales bacterium; assembly: GCA_902495025.1. Classification (GTDB taxonomy): domain Bacteria; phylum Bacillota; class Clostridia; order Lachnospirales; family CAG-274; genus CALWRD01. The sequence goes on along the minus strand of CABUWB010000007.1, from coordinate 11,769 downwards.
TGCCGAAAAGACAGGAAAGCTTACATGGGAATAAAATTGGAGGAATGAAAATGTATCTGGAAAAAATTAATTGTCCGTCGGACGTAAAGAAACTTAATTCGGACGAGCGCAAAGCACTTGCACAGGAGATAAGAGCTGCGCTTTTAAAAAGGCTCAGTATTCATGGCGGTCATTTCGGGCCTAACCTTGGCATTGTAGAGGCAACAATTGCGCTGCATTATGTGTTTAATTCGCCAAAGGACAAGATTGTATTTGATGTTTCGCATCAGAGCTATCCGCACAAAATGCTGACAGGCAGAAAGGACGCATACCTTTATGAGGACAAGTATGACGATGTTTCGGGTTACAGCTGTCCGTCAGAAAGCGGACATGACTTTTTTGAAATAGGTCATACCTCGACATCGGTCAGCCTTGCCTGCGGTCTGGCAAAGGGCAGGGATTTAAACGGCGGCAGTGAAAATATTATTGCGGTTATAGGCGACGGCTCGCTCAGCGGCGGCGAGGCACTGGAGGGTCTTGATTTTGCAGGCGAGATGAACTCAAACCTTATTATTATTGTAAATGACAACGATATGTCTATTGCCGAAAATCATGGCGGTATATATAAAAATTTAAAGCTGCTCAGGCAAACCGAGGGTAAGGCAGAGGTAAATCTTTTCAAGGCTATGGGGCTTGACTACGTGTTTGTTAAGGACGGAAATGAGATTGATTCGCTTATTGCCGCCTTTGAGGGTGTAAAGGATACGACCACACCTGTTGTTGTACATATCGTTACGCAAAAGGGCAAGGGTTATGCACCTGCCGAAAAAGACAAGGAGGCATGGCACTGGTGTATGCCTTTTGATTTGGAGAGCGGAAAGTCAAAATTCAGCTTTGACGGTGAGGATTATGCAGACCTTACGGCTGATTATCTGCTTGAAAAAATGAGCAAGGACCCTGCTGTTACTGCAATAACTTCGGGTACGCCTGCGGTATTTGGTTTTTATAAGCCAAACAGGGATAAGACAGGTGCGCAGTTTATTGACGTGGGTATTGCAGAGGAGCATGCAGTTGCTCTTGCATCTGGAATTGCCAAAAACGGCGGTAAGCCTGTTTACGGCGTTTACAGCACTTTCCTGCAAAGGACTTACGACCAGCTTTCGCAGGACGTGTGCATAAACAAAAGTGCGGTAACCTTTCTCGTGTTTGCTGCATCAATATGGGGTATGAATGATGTTACCCACCTTGGTATTTATGATATTCCTATGATTTCAAATATACCTAATCTGGTCTATCTTGCACCTACCTGCAAGGAGGAATATATGGCAATGCTAGAATGGGCGGTGGAACAGAAGGATTATCCTGTTGCGATACGTGTGCCTGCAAACGGCGTTATTTCAAGCGGAAGAACGGTTAATAAGAATTACGGCGAGCTTAACAGATATGAGATAACAAAAACAGGAAAGGACGTTGCCGTAATTGCCCTCGGTGATTTTTACCAGCTTGGCGAAAAGGTTGCTGATGAGCTTGGCGCAACCCTTGTAAATCCTGTTTATATAACGGGAATTGATGAAAAGCTGCTTGAGGAGCTTAAAAAGGACCATAGCGTTGTTGTAACACTGGAGGACGGTATTCTTGACGGCGGCTTTGGTGAAAAAATTGCAAGATTTTACGGTGATTCAGATGTTAAGGTGCTGAATTATGGCTTTAAAAAGGAGTTTCTTGACAGATATAATCCCGATGATGTTATGAGGGAAAACCGCCTTACTGTAGGTCAGATTACAGAGGACGTTAAGGGTCTGCTGTGATTTTGTCTTTGTTGTTATTAAAAGTATCAGTAATGCTTCTTTCAGAGGTAAGGTTGGAAATGTTGCCCATATATTTTACTATTTTGAAATCAACATTTAACAAATCTTAGATAGAATTTTTTTTGGCAATAGGTATAATGTTGTTCGTAAATGAAATTCTAATTTAGGAGGTTAACTGGAAATGAAAAGAAAGATTTCATTATTGTTATCATTTGTTTTATTGTTCAGCTCTGTTGTATGTGCTGCCGATAATGACGGATGGACAGAGGCACCTTCAACAGGCGCAGCAGTAAATGGCGCATGGGCTGAATGGTGTTCCCGTTGGGAAAATACTAAGAACGATTGGGAAAAAATTTCGCTTACTCCTGGTGCTGATGAGTCACAGCTTAATTTTGCCTGGTACTCGAATGCTTCTTCACAGACACCTGAATTCAGATTTTATGAGGATGAAACATTATCTCCTGCAGGTGCAGTTGCAGTAACACAGACAGATGCTGTTCCCGGCTATATGAGCAATAAGGTAACAGTTAAGGGTATTGAGCCTGGTACTACATACTACTACAGCTACACTAAGGACGGCGAGTGGACAACTCCTGTTGAATACAAGTCAGCAGCTTCAACAAGTGATTTCAGTTTTGTATTCTTTGGTGACCCACAGATTGGCTCATCACTTGAAAACGTGGCAGAAAATAGCGACAGCGGCGAATTAACTGAATTAGGTCAGGACAGAGCTGTAAGAAATGACAGCTTTAACTGGAATAATACTGTTGAAAAGGCTATTTCACTTAATCCTGATACCGCATTTATGTTATCGGCAGGTGACCAGATTCAAACACGTGATAAGAAAACAGCCGCTGCCACTCATTCAACTTATGTTAAGAATGAAATTGAGTATTCGGGTTATTTATCACCTGAGCTCTTAAAGAGAGTGCCTGTTGCAACATCCATAGGTAATCACGATGCTTTAAGCTCTAACTATTCATACCACTTTAACAACCCTAATGCAAGTGAAATGGGTGCAACATATGCAGGTGGAGATTATTACTTCAGCTATGGCAATGCATTGTTTATTATGCTTAATACTAACAATACTAATTTAGCTGAACATTCTGCATTTATTAAGAGTGCCTGTGATGCTCACGAAAACGCATCATGGAAGGTTGTTACATTACATCAGGATATTTATGGTTCAGGTGAACATTCAAACGAACCTGAAATTGTGGAGTTAAGATATGGTCTTACTCCTGTATTTGAGGAAAATGATATTGATGTTGTGCTTACAGGTCATGACCATACATACAGCCGTTCATTTATTATGAACACAAGCGCTAAGAAGGAAGATAAGTTTATAACTCAGGATGACTTTGATGCTTACATTGATGGCGACAAGGCTATTGATTCAGTATATAATGACTACCTTACAGCAATTGAGGACTCAGAGTATATTGCTGAAACAGATAAGGAGCAGGTAACTAACCCTGATGGTATCCTTTATGTGACAGCTAATTCAGCATCAGGCAGCAAGTACTATGACCTTGTTGGACATCAGCAGGCTTATATTGCAGCAAGATGGCAGGAGGATGTACCAACATTCTCAATGGTTGATGTATCAGACAATAGGTTTACAATCAATACATACAGAACAGATACAATGGAAAAGATTGACAATGAGTTTACCATTGTCAAGAATGATATTGATAAGGAAGGCTTTGATGCCGAGGACTTAGCTCTTACCCCAGGTAATACTGAAAAGGATATTAACCTTGCTTGGTACAGTAATCAGGCTAGTGGAGATAAGTCCTTAGTAAGATTTAACAGTGGTGATAAGGTAATAAATGCTGAGGGTACTGTTAAGCAAGTTAAGGGTACTTACAAAGACAGTGATGCAGTGTCAGCAGGTAAAATGCTTACCGGCAAGTTGAGCCATAAAGCTTCTGTTGAGGGCCTTGAAGCCGGTACAGAATATAAGTATCAGGTATCAAATGATGGCGTTAACTGGAGTAAGGAATATACCTACACCACAGCTGATGAGGGTGATTTCAGCTTTGCATTTGTAGGTGACCCACAGCTTAAAGAAGGTCAGTCAGACCAGGGCAATCCTGATGTTACTCTTGAGGAAAGCTGGAAAAATACTGTAAACAGCATTGAGGAAAAGGGTGCTGACTTTATTGCAAGCGCAGGTGACCAGATTGAGGGTAAAAAGATTAATGGTGCCTACAAGACAAATGAAAAGGAATACAGCACATTCTTTGCACCTGAGGAGCTTAGGTCAATTCCTTATGCAGCAGCAGTTGGTAACCATGATATTAACTACGGTTTCCAGTATCATTTTAACTTACCAAACGAGCAGCCTTATGCACTGATTGAAAACTTTAAGAATAACCAGGATGAGGAAGTTAAGATAAGTGAGTCTGCCGGCAACTATTTCTATAGCTATAATGATGCACTCTTTGTAGTACTTAACGACTCGGCTTATCCATGTGACAGCCCTGATAACTATGAGGCTGGCTTACCTGTGGCAAAGCAGTATATTGATGTATTTGACAAAACGCTTGCAAAGGCTGTTGAGTCAGACCCTGACTATAAGTGGTTATTTGTTCAGCACCATAAGTCAACTCGTACAGCAGCACAGCATACCTGTGACTTTGATGTTCAGGCTTATGTTGAGGCAGGCTTTGAAAAGCTTATGGATAAGTATGATGTAGACTTTGTTTTTGCAGGTCATGACCATGTTTATACAAAGAGCTATGTATTGAAGGACGGCGTAATTACAAATGAAAATTCAGATAATATAACAAATCCGGACGGTACTGTTTACTTTACAGGCAATACAGCTACAGGTAAGGAGTATTACGATATATTCTCGGCAAAGGCAAAGAATAACGAAAAATATCCTGCTCTTGTAAATGGCTTAATGGGCAGTGAAGCATTTAAGAGCGGCAATCTTCCTCTTGGTATAGCAAATGCAGTACAAAATAAGAAACCTGCCTACTATATGGTTAATGTAACAGACAATAAGGTGGAAATTAAAGCGTACACAAATGATTCAGATGAAGTTTATGACTCACTTGTTGTTGTAAAGGAAGATGAAAAGGCAGAATCAACAACTGTTGAAACCAGCACAGAAACAACTACATTATCTGTAGTAACAACAAAAACAGAAACTACGAAAAAAAGGACATCAGGCAGTAGCAGCAGTAGAGCAAGTTCATCATCTTCTTATTATACCATTAAGCCTGAAACAAATAATGGTACTGATGCAGCAAGCAAAAAGGCAGACGGAACAAGCGAGGTTGTAGAAGATGCAGCTTCCAAGCTGGATGATGCTGCAATAAGCAAGGGTGTAAAAGTTACCATAGGCAGTGAGTCTGTAATAATAGGTGATAAGACGTATAGCATGGATGTTGCACCATATATACAAACAAGCAGCAGCTCAACTCTTGTTCCATTAAGATTTGTTGCACTTGCTATCTGTGGCGGTGATGTAAGCAACGCAGACAGCAGCAATATTGTTAACTGGAATGCCAATACTAAGACAGCAACAATTAATGCAAACGGCAAAGTAATTCAGTTTACTGACGGAAATAGTATTATGATTGTTGACGGGAAAACCATAACAATGGATAATGGAGTTAAGGCAGAAATAAGCAACAGCAGAATGTTTATACCTTTCAGAGCTTTAGGAAAGGCTCTGGGTGTTGATGTAGCTTGGGATGCTGATACAAAGACTGCTGTTTATACAGTTAAATAAAAATATTGCATATTAAAATTAATAATTAAGTTCCATAATATATTTAATGGCTGGATAATTTTGAGGGCTTGTCGTTTTGCGGCAAGCCCTTTTGGAGTTTTATTTTTCTGCAAAATATTTATAAAATGACAGCTTTGTTTGGCAAGTTGCCATGAAAACAAAATAACGCTTGGCTTGGAGTTAACTCTAAGTTATATAATTAATTAAAAGCTAAACGGAGGTGAGATAGTGACTATAAAGGAAGTAAGTGAAAAATACAACATTCCGCAGGATACACTGCGTTATTATGAGCGTGTCGGGGTTATTCCTGCTGTACAAAGAACGAAAAGCGGAATACGCTGCTACAACGAGCAGGACAGATTGCAGATGACGTTAAGGGAATGCTGTGATTTTCTAAAGGCTGAAAGCATTAATAATTACAAAGCGGATAAAATTTTTACTCATATATGCCATTAGTTTGAACTGTTCGGAATTTGCGAGCAGTTCAAACTAAAAAGGGATTATTGCTGCAAAAGCCAGTTGGCAATATCAATAATTTTAATTCCCTCATATTGATATTCGTCATGATGGGTGCGTGCAATCAGCATTTTAGGATATGCATCCTTAATCGAGAGAAGCGGAGAAACTTCACGGTCAAATGTCTTGCTATCAGTAATGTTGTCGGAAACCTGAATATATATTTTTTCGTTACGCTTGATAGCAACAAAGTCTATTTCTTTTTTGTATAACATGCCAACATAAATTTCGTAGCCTCTGCGTAAAAGCTCAATAGCGACGATGTTTTCAAGCGTTCTGGCATAATCCATATTTTTTGTGCCTAATTTTGCATATCGGAAGGAATGGTCGCTTATATAATATTTTTCGTTTGAGGCAAGATATTTTTTGCCTTTAATGTCATATCTTCTTACTTTGTAAAAGGCAAACGCATTGCATAAATATTGTATATATGAACCAACGGTTTTATGATTGATATTGTCTTTGTTGTTATTAAAAGTATCAGTAATGCTTCTTGCAGAGGTAAGGTTGGAAATGTTGTCCATAAGAAAATCAACAATTCTGTCCATAAGCGCGGTATTCCTGATTTTGTATTTTTTTCTTATATCTCTCACAATTAAAGTGTTAAATACTTCGGCAATATAGTTGTACTTTGCTTCGTAATCTTTGTATAGGTAAGAACCGGACATACCACCTTCAAGAATATATTTATCAAAGGCTTCATAAATGTCTGAAAATTCAAAATACAGTATAAACTCTGCAAAGGAAAACGGATATACCTTTATCTCAAAGGTTCTGCCTGTGAACAGGGTTGCAAGGTCAGAACTCAGCAGAAAAGCGTTTGAACCTGTAATATATATATCGAATTTTTCTGAAGCGTGTAAGCCGTTGATTGCCTTTTCAAAATTATCACACATCTGTATTTCGTCAATTAGTACAAAGTTGTCGGTACCCTCTTTATATTGTGCATTGATATATTCATAGAGGGGATGATATTCTGCTAGACTTTCAAATTCGGGCAAATTAAAGTTGATATGGATAATGTTTGCTTTGGGATTATCAGCAAGAATATATCCCTTAAATGCTTCAAGCAACTTGGATTTGCCAGAGCGCCTTACGCCTGTTATAACTTTGATATCCGGTGTGCCGATTACATTTATGATTTTTTTTAGATAATTTTTTCTTTCAATGAGTTTCATATATTTAATCACCCCTTTAGTTTATTATATACCGCCTATTTCCCAAAAACAAGATTTTTTTAATTTTGGGAAATAGAAAAGTTTTTATTATGAAATATATGATTGGGTTACCGGAGTATTTGGTATAATAATTATTTCCAATTACAGAAAGGTTTATAGGAGTGGTCAACAAGTCCCTGTATGAGCTGTTTTTGGTTTATATCTTATACAAGTTAACAGCAACACATTATCTCTTCAACCTCCTTGACAAGTAAACGGTCGTTTGCTATAATATCCGTAAACGGTCGTTTACTAAATGGAGGAGATAACAATGTCTGATACAAGGGAAAAAATATTAATGACAGCCCTTAGCTTGTTTGCAAGGGATGGTTATGAGGCTGTTTCTGTCAGAAATATTGCAGAAGAACTTGGTATGACGAAAGGTGCCTTATACAGGCATTATAAAAACAAGCGTGATATTTTTGACAGCATTGTAGACAGAATGATACAGATTGACGCCCAAAGAGCAGAGGATTACTGTATGCCTGCTGAACAGTATAATGAAATGTCTGATTCCTATGAAAATACGTCTTTGGAGGATATTCAAAAATATACGGTTGAACAGCTGAAGTTCTGGACAGAGGATGATTTTGCATTGAAGTTTAGAAGAATGCTGACTTTGGAACAATATCGAAGTGCTGAAATGGCAGAGCTTTACAGCCAGTGTATTGTTGCAGGTCCTGTTGCCTATATGGAAGATTTGTTTCGTGAACTGACAAAAAAAGGCGTATTGAAAGAAGAAAATCCCAGACAGCTCGCAGTAGAATATTACGCACCTCTTTTTCTTCTCATCAGTATGTTTGATAAAACAGGAAAAAACGAGGATTATGCTCAAATTCTCCGCAATTATACGGAACACTTTATGCGGAGTTATGGGTTGAATTATGGAGAAAAATGATATGAAAAATGAGATTGATATGAAACAGTATGGTCTGTCTGAGAAAATTGAAAAATCAGCCGAGTGTTTTGCGGATTTGACTGTTTCACGAGTCCTTGCGCAGGAAAAAGGAATATATCGGCTGGTTTCCTCACAGGGTGAAAAATGGGGAGAAATATCAGGGAAATTTCTGTATAATATAAGCGCAAAATCAGAATACCCGGCAGTAGGTGATTTTGTCATGGCTGATTGGAACAAAAGCGGCGGCAACGCAGTAATTCACCATGTTCTGCCCCGAAAAAGCAGTTTTATCAGAAAAGCTGCAGGTGAAAGAAACGAGGAGCAGGTTGTTGCTGCTAATATTGATACTGTATTTTTGTGTATGTCCCTGAATAACGATTTTAATCTGCGGCGGTTGGAACGATATGTGTCGATTGCGTGGAACAGCGGTGCAGTGCCCGTTATCGTCCTGACAAAATCGGACTTGTGCGAGGAGCTGGATTGTAAACTAGCCGAAGTATATTCGGTAGCAGCGGGTGTGGATGTTTTAGTAACGAACACTATAAATCAAAACGGTTATGAGCAGATTTATCCGTATCTTGCTGTGGGAAAGACGATTGCATTTATCGGTTCGTCCGGTGTGGGAAAGTCTACCTTAATAAATTGTCTGCTGGGTACAAAATATATGGATACCAATGGATTGAGAAATGATGACAAAGGACGGCATACTACAACCCATCGTGAATTGATTTTATTGCCATACGGTGGAGTGGTGATTGATACACCGGGAATGAGAGAGCTGGGTATGTGGGATGCCGAAAATGGAATAGAGCAGACTTTTTCGGATATTGAGGAGCTTGCACAACATTGTCGCTTTCGTGATTGCACACATTCAGGCAGTGAGCCGGGGTGTGCAGTTCAAGCAGCAGTAGAGCGTGAGGAATTGTCAATCGATAGAGTGCGTTCCTATCAGAAATTGATGAATGAAAACCGCTATATGGAAAATTCACAAGATTATCTTGCTGAGAAAAAGCAAAAATTTAAAAATATTGCGAAAATAAATAAAAGAAATAGGAAAGGTTGAGGGAAAATGATGAATAGAAATAATATTATTATACGTTTAGAGAAAAAAGAAGAATATCGTAAAGTAGAAAATTTGGTTAGGGAAAGCTTCTGGAATGTATACCGTCCAGGATGCTTTGAGCATTATGTTTTAAATCAGCTGCGAAATGATGCGGCATTTGTGCCGGAGCTTGATTTTGTTATGGAACAGGATGGCGAGCTGATAGGTCAGAATATGTTTATGAGGGCAAGCATCAAGGCAGATGATGGCAGGACTATCCCCATTATGACCATGGGGCCAATCTGCATTACTCCTGAACTTAAAAGAAAGGGATATGGAAAAATTTTATTGGATTACTCGCTGGAAAAAGCAAAAGAGCTTGGCTGCGGTGCTGTTTGTTTTGAGGGAAACATTGACTTTTACGGAAAGAGTGGCTTTGCCTGCGCAAGTACCTTTGGCATTCGTTATCATGGCTTGCCGGAGGGTGAAGATACATCGTTCTTTTTGTGTAAGGAATTGATTTCGGGTTATTTAGATGGTATTACAGGTGAGTATGCAACACCACAGGGATATTTTGTGGATAAAGCAGAGGTGGAAAAATTTGATAGGGAGTTCCCTTTTAAAGAAAAATTGAAACTTCCGGGTCAATTATTCGAGGAGTGATATTAAATGATTGGAATATATTTCAGTGGTACAGGTAACACAAAACATTGCATCGAAAAATTGATAGAATTGTTGGATAGCTCTGCAAAAGCTATACCATTAGAAAACGATGATGTTATTGATGAGATTAAAAGAAATAAAACCATAATTCTCGGTTACCCAATACAGTTTTCAAATGCACCTTATATGGTTAGAGATTTTATAAATAAAAACAGCTCTCTGTGGAGTGGAAAAAAACTGTTATGTGTTGCTACAATGGGAGCTTTCAGTGGAGATGGAGCTGGCTGTACAGCAAGGCTGTTAAAAAAATATGGGGCAACTGTTATGGGTGGACTCCATATTAAAATGCCGGATTCGGTTTGTGACAGCAAGCTCTTGAAAAAAACAATTGAACAAAATAAAGCCATAGTTAGTCAGGCTGATAAAAAGATTGAATATGTCGCACAGCAAATGAAACAGGGGAAATATCCCAAAGATGGTATAAGTTTTTCTTCTCATATCATTGGTTTACTGGGGCAAAGACTTTGGTTTTATAGAAAGACAACGGGATATACAGATAAGATAAAAATTAGTGAAAAATGCACTGCTTGTGGGCTTTGTGTTTCTTTATGTCCTATGAAAAACATTTCCATTAAAGGTGGAAAAGCGGCTGCAGATAAAAAGTGTACTATGTGTTACCGCTGTATTAGTCATTGTCCGCAAATGGCAATCACACTTTTAGGAGATGAAGTGATAGAACAATGTAGATATGAAAAATATAGTTAATTATTATTGGTAATTGATGGTAAGTTATGTTATAATGTATTTGAGCATTATATGTTTAACAAAAATGCTGTGTATTAAATGTTAAATTGGCAAATTTTACAACAAACATATTCAAAAAGGAGTGATATTAATGAAGAAAAGCTCAAGACGAGCATTAAGCCGCTTATTGGCTGGCGTTATGCTGGTATCTTCAATTTTCAGCACAACCTTTGTCAATGCGACAGTGCTTTATGATAGCGATGAGCTTAGGTGCTGCAATTCGCTTGATGAAATCACCACATGCAGTGCTATTGCAGGCGACGCTGATATGAGTGGACAGCTTACAGCTAATGACGCAGCGTCAGTACTTGCTTATGTACTTAACCCTGCATTTGCAGATAGTGATTGTTATGATTTCAGAGGCTGTGATGTTGATAACAGCGGTGAAATTACAGCAGCTGACGCTTCGATGATTGTTCATAAGGTTCTTAATTCAGAATACATCTTCCCTGTAGAAACAACTACAGAGACAACTACAGTGTCAACCACGGAGACAACAACAGAGTCTACTACAGAGACAACCACAGAAGAAACAACCACAGAGACAACTACAGAAACAACCACAGAAGAAACAACAACAGAGTCTACAACAGAAGCAACTACAATAGGCAGTCTTGATGACCTTTTAACTGACACAGTTAAGTGGGGAGTTGGTACTTATACCGCAAATTCTGATTTAGGCAATGGTTTAACATTTCTCTTGGATGTTGCTCCTATGACAGACGGTGCAGGATTATTTGTAGCAGCAGACGGAAGCGCTTATGAATACAGCAAGGCAGCAGAGGCTAATAACTGTATGTCAGCAGCAGCTAATGGTGATATGATTAAGTTTACAGCTCCTTCTGACGGTACATTTACTATTGCATTTAAGGTAAATAACGGCAAGACAGGTACAGTATTCGGTGAAACTGTTACTGCAATAGATGCTTCTGCATATTATGTCAGAACATATAATGTTACAGCAGGTCAGTCATATACAGCAGGTCTTACAGGCTCAAAGCTTAGAATTTTCTACCTAGGCTATACACCTGCAGGCAGCACTGAGATAACAACAGAAACAACTACAGAGGCAGTTAATAATGACAGCTACT